>JAFWPR010000026.1 GCA_017545225.1 Clostridia bacterium | reverse complement strand
TGCCTTGCCGGGACAAAAATCATCTCCGGCAAAACTCTTCGACCCGGAGCGGATGATTATACGAGCAGATTTTCGCGCCGAGGACGCCGCCTTATAAAAATAAGGCAAGGACGAGAAACGAAAATATGCCGTATAGGCGCCACTCCGGGCGGGTTCGGGTAACTCCTGTTACCCTACTCTTTGTTCAGGAATTTCACAGCGGTTCCGTAAACGATGACCTCCGCCGCTCCCTGAGTGATCGACGAGGTCGCGTATCTGACGCCGACGACGGCGTCAGCTTCAAGCACCTGCGCCTCGAGGATCATTCTGTCCGTCGCGATGGCGCGCGCCTCGTTCATCATCTCGGTGTAGCCCGTCAGCTCTCCGCCGACGAGGTTCTTCAGCCCCGCGGCGATGTCGCGCCCGATGTTCTTCGTCTGCACCGTGCTTCCCTTTACGATGCCGAGCGTTTCGATCTCTTTTCCCGTGATGAAATCGGTCGTTGTAATGATCATTTTATCTCCTCCGTACGTTTGTTTTTCCGGGAATATTTTAACACATAACGTGCACTTTTTTCAAGCGAGAAAAGAAATAAAAAACGGAATATTTCGCGGCTTGCGCCGGACGGAATATCCCGTTTATTTTTCGCTCGTTTTACCCTGTGCGCCTTTCACGTGTCCGCCCGAACGGGCCGCTCTTCCGCAGTCGCGGCAGATACCGCTGATGACGGTCTTCGAGCGGTCGACCTCGAATCCCGCGGAAGACGCGATGCTGTCCGCGACGAGGTCAGTCGTCGGCACGTCGACGTGATACGTTTTGCCGCAGCCCGTGCAGTAGAGATGGATGTGTTTGCGGCATTCGTCCGAACCCGAGAAGCGATAGAACGCCCGCCTTTCGCCGCTTTTGGTGACTTTCTGTATCTGTCCCTCCGCCTCGAGCGTGGCGAGGTTGCGGTAGACCGCGCTGACGCTTATCCCCTTGTCCGAAAGGTCGTGTGAGATCCGGTCGGCGGGCAGTTCCTCGTCCGCATGCGATGCGAGATAAGAGAGCAGTATTTTACGCTGCTTCGTCGAATACGCCGGCATGATCTCACCTCCCGATATTTCTCCGATCATTATAGCATAGTTATGCGTCTTCCGTCAACGCCGCTTCTTAATTGACAATTGACAATTGACAATTGACAATGAAGGAAGAAAAATCGCCTGGCGATTTTTCAACAACAATTGTCCATTGTTCATTGTCCATTGTCCATTTTCAAAAAACTTTCGATCTCTCCGAACGCATCGACTACCGGAACTCCCGCCGTCAGCAGCAGTTCTTTGCTTTGGTGGCCGAAAGAGCAGAGAATGCAGTCCGTTCCCATCGTCCGCGCCGCGTCGAAATCGTGGAGCGTATCCCCGACCGTAACTGCGCGTTCCGGCGCGACGCCGCTCTTTTCGAGCCATGCGACGCCGCGGTCGATCTTGCTGCCCGCGAGAAGGTCGGAGGACGATGAGACCGCGTCGAAGCAGTCCTCGATCCCCGCCTCGCGGAGGGTCTTGCCGATCAGCCGCGGGTGAGCGGACGTCAGGATCATCTGAACGACCCCCGCCCGGCGCAGTTTTTTCACCAGCTCCGCCGCTCCGTCGGAAAGACCCCGGAAGTATTTCGGGTAAGCCTTGTAATACTCCTCGCCGATCTTTGCCATGGGAAACTCGTCAAGGTCGAAAACGTGTTCCCAGAAACGGCTTATGGGATAATCGACGTAGTCGTAATACTGCGCCATCGTGATCGGCTCTTTCCCGTGACGGACGATGATCTCGTTGGATGCGAGAAGCGACGCTTCCACGTCGTCCGCGAGCGTCCCGTTGTAGTCCCAGATCACCGCGTCGTACTTGTATTTGCTCATTGTCCGTTACCTTTTCGCTGAAATTTCCCCGTTCCGTTATTCAAGCTTGTTTCCGCAGCCGGAACAGAATTTGTCGTACCCCTTCCTGTACTGCCTTCCGCATTTCGTGCAGAACGCGACGCTTTCCGTACCGCCCGGCGCCGATGAAGCGGCCGAGGACGGCGCGGCGCGCGTCGGGTCGAGCCCGAGCGCTCTGTTGTAACCGTCGTAAACGGAGCGGTTAGCCTCTTCCTGCGTTCTGAAAACGGGAGAACCGTCCGGCTTTACGGCAAAGAGCTCGTTGTGTCTGATGGGACGGCGGCACCCGGGACAGTAAACGAATCCGTTCGGGAACCACGATCTGTATCCGAGCTGCCTGTCGTTGTAACTGATGTGCGTTCCGCAGTACGGGCATCTCACCCTGTATTCGTATCCGCTCGTCCAAAGCTGCCTTTTGTAAGTCATTTCCTCTTCTCCTTCAACGGCGCTCACTCGCCCGAGATCGCGTCGAATTCTTCCATTTCATCGATCCACGACGGGTCGTACTTCGCTCCCTTCATGGCGGCGCCGCAGCGCGGGCACGGGGCGAACGGCTTTTTCGCGCGGTATCCGCACGCGGAGCATTCGTATTCGTCTTGCCGGAACAGGTGAGTTCTTCTGATCAGCCGCGCTTTCTTTTTCATTTGCATTACCGCGCTTTTTTCGTTTTTTTAATTATAGTATAAATTTTGCCGTTATTCAATATGGTAATTTTGACTATTGCTTTCCGACCTTTAAAGAATTATACTTTTATATTGAATTTTAACGGGATGTGAACGGAGAAGAAAATGTTTACCGGAAACTATAACTTTTTCGATTACAAACTCAATATCCCCGGCTATACGGGACAGGATCACGGCGGGCTCGCGCAGTATCTGTATCTCGCGATCTCTGCGGTCCTGCTCGTCGCCCTTCTCGTCGCGCTCAGAAAGACGACGCGGGAGAAGGCGCTCCGGCTCATCGGCTTTATCGGCATTTTCATGACGCTCTTCTATATCGGAAAGACTTCGTGGGAATCCTTCTACGACGTCAGACTGAACGGCGGGTTCAATTTCTGGCTCCTTCCGTTTGATTCCTGTTCCCTCATTATGCCCGCTGCGATCCTCGCAGGGTTTGCGAGGGGCAAGGTCAGGGACGTCGCGGCGGCGTGGGTAGCCACGGGAGGGATCGTGGGCGGTTTCGCCACGATGCTGTTCCTGAACGCGTTTTATTATTATCCCTTCCTTTCGTTCGGCGCGTTCTACTCGATGCTCTGGCATTTCCTTATGGTCTTTATGGGACTTCTCGTTCTCGTAAGCACCCCGAGGAACCTGCCTTTTTCGCTTGTCACGAAGGGGTATCTGTTCCACCTCGCCGCGTCGGCGGTCGTTATTCCGATCGACTTTATATGGAATTTTGATTTCATGATGTATAAAGACCTCGGCGGCGTCCCGTTTTTCGAGGGCGTTGCGTCTGACCTCACGGGGAAGGGACTCGGGTTTCTTAACCCCCTGATAATGCTGATTCTCTACTTCGCGGCGTTTTCCCTTATTTGGCTGATAGCCGCCGGGATAAAAAACCGAAAAAACTGTTGACAAGTGTCTATAACTATGCTATCATTATCTTTAAATATTGAATAATTTCAAATTTAGGTAATAGAAAACAGGTTAACCGCACGGTTATATTTGCGGAATAGGTCAATCCGAATAAGGAAACATTATGAGAAATCTGTTCGGTTATCTGAAAAGAAAACTGAATAACGACCGTTCGTTGGGCAAGTGCGTCGTTTCGCTGGTTTTGGCGATAGCGATGCTTTTGCCCTTGTTTCCGTCCGCAGTTTTTGCCGAGTCGTACGAGACGGAGGAGGAAACCGGATTCGAGACGTCGTTCGGGACCGGACCCGAAACGGCGGAGCCGGCGCAGGTCGAGTGGACCGTTGATATAGACGGATCTTCCTACGCGGTCGTCTCAGGCGTTCTGCCTGCCGACGGATGGGCGACCGTTGAAGCCGTGAACGTTCCCCGCGGATCCGAGACCGCTTTTTCCGCATACGTTCTCACCGTTTATGACGGCAGCGGCGAAAAGTACGTATCGGATGAACAGCTGACCGTTACCCTTCACAATAATAAGATCGCGGAGATCCTGACCGAGGGAAACAGCGTCGGCGTTCTCGGAACGAACAGGTACGGATATTTCGTTTCCATGAAAAAGCTCTCCTCGGTAGGCGACTCCGTCACGTTCCTGTCGGACTGCAGTTCGACTTTCTATCTTTGCGAGAACCGTATAGTCAAGACGATCACGGCTTCCGACGGAAATACGTACAGGATCACCGTCAGTTACGACGGAAAGGCGCACCTCCCCGAAGACGCCGAGATCCGCGCCGAGGAGGTCTCCCTCGACGGCGACGAATACCTGAATTATCTTCAGAGTACGGCCAGCACGCTCGGCGTCGATATTTCCTCTCTTACGTACAGCAAACTCTTCGATATTTCCATCGTCGACGGCGCGGGCAACGAGTACCAGCCTGACGAAAACGTCAAGGTCACGGTGGAACTGATGGAGAGCGAAGCGGGATCCGTCGAGGATCTTCGCGTCGTCCACTTCGGCGAAGAAGACGCCCCGGTCGAGCTCGAAGCGTCCACCACGGGCAAATCCGTCACTTTCGAGACGAACGGGTTCTCCGTCTTCTCGTTCAACGACACGTCTCTCGCCGACGTCGTCCTCAACGCCGTATTCGGTGAACGCAGATTATATGAAAACGACGACGTCACCCTGACAGGCCGTATGCCGCTGTTCGGAACGGCCGAGGTTAACCCCGTTCAGGTTCAGGTGGACGGCGTCGACGCGCTCGTCGCATACGATATCAAGATATACGCAAACAGCATAATGAAACTTCTCGGTATCCCGTGGCAGCCCTCGGAGGGCGCCGTCCGGGTGACCGTGAAGAGCGACGTTTTTGCCGACGCCGAAGGTCCGCTCTGCATTTACCATATTCAGGACGAATATTCGGAGCCGGATTTTGTCGCGTCCGTAAACGCGGTCGATTCGTCCGTCACGTTTGAAGCCGGCGGCTTCAGCGCTTATGCTATCGTCCCGGGCATAGGCGGCTTGGAGGGCGAATGGATAACGAATTCCAATGAATTGAAGTCGCTTATCGGTCAGGACGACGGTCCGAAAGGGTTTTATCTGGCTTATAAATATCCCGGCAATATAACGTATTTCAGATCGTCTTTGAATGGGAACAGCGCTTTTAACGAGACAATCAATAACGGTCAGGCTGCCGTATGGTATTTTGAATCTGCAGGTGCCGACAATCAGTACAGGATCTATACCGTGATCGGCGGAGAAAACCGGTACATGAGAAACACGAGCGGAAATAATATGGGGTTGACTGCCAACGTCGGTTCTGCGGCTGTTTTCGAACTTTCAGACGCCGATCCCTACAAGTTTTATTTCAAGCTCCTGGGAGAGGATAAGTGGCTTCAGCATTCCGGAAGCGGAAACGGCATCCGTCTTTATACCGACAAAAACAACGCTGCCAACTCCCAGCTGAGCATCTGCTATTTGCCCTCCCTTGCTCCGGATGGGGATCCCTATGGAATTGACGGAAAGACCTACGGCCTGATGAGTTGGCAAGGCGGGACGGCCGGCAAAGCTCTCATGGCGGAGCAGTCCGCGGGAGCGGGCAACCTGGACGCCAAGGAGCTGACCGTCATGGTCAAGCGTGAGAACGGCACGGAGGACCGTCTCTTTGTCCCGAACGACGCCGATATCTCCATGTGGACCTTTAACTGGACCGGTGACGGTTATACTCTTTCCACAGAGTCGAACGGAAGCACGGTCTACCTCTCTGTCACGTCATCCGGTCTTGCTCTGTCAGGCGATCCGAACGCCGCCGGCTGCAAACTGCAGATCTCTCCCGGTACCGGCATCAACGAAGGGCGGATCTGTTTGAAGTCGGGGAACGACGTCCTCACCTATTTTGACTTCGACACCGGTTTCGGCGTCAACGGCGCCGCCGGAAGCGAATGGCTGTATATGGTCGAGCTCTCGGAACTTACCGCCGACTACGTTAAAACGTATTCCGCCCGGAAAGTAGGCGTTTCCGACAGCGAGATAGAAAACGGAACGCCGCTCGTCGTATATGCCAGAGCATGGGACGACACCGAGAAAAAGTACAAATTCTATGCGATCGGTCATGACGGATCGCTCTTTCCCGTATTCGACGAACTCGATACCATTGAGTGGGTCGGTTCGCAGCTCAACAATTTCCAGTGGAATTTCGTGGAATATTACTGGGAAGGCACGAACGACCCCAACGGTTACTTTGAACTTTACAACCCCTACGGGGAAGTGTATATAGCGCCTCAGGTCACGGACGGACAGGTCCTTTCCCCCGATACCATAGGCATCAATATGCCCGGACGCTCAGAGGGATATTACCAGACGAAGATCGTTGCCTGGGACGACGCGAACTACGCTTACGCGGGACTGAAGGTCGATCAGGAAAGCGGAAGGATCGTCTCGTGCCCCCTGGAAGAGGCGGACGATTTCTACTTCGCGATCCTGCAGGACCTCCCGGTGGACGACGTGCTCAGCACGGTGCCGACGGTGGACCACACCGAGTACGGCATTACCATGACGATCACGGACTTTGATGCGGCCGGCACTTCAATCGTGACAAACCCGATGAGCGCTTTCCTGGGAAGCGCAGCGGGTGGCGCCACACTGAATACGGTTCCGAATCTTCTTTCCACGGATCTGAAAGCAAACGGTTATCCGGATGCGGCGGGCGGCTCGCTGCTTTCCCTTCTGCAAAGCGCCGGGAATACGCGCGAGATCAATCATCTTTTCATCCAGAGTACTTACAACGGCGAGGGCTACTTCGAATTTAACAGCGCGGAGAATTTTGCCCATCTTGAAGACAACGGAAACTTTACGGTATACAGGCAGCTCGGATCCTCGGATATCAAGAACTCCACCACGATGAAGCACGGGCAGTTCTTTCCGTTCAACCAGATACATCCGGGCAGCTTCACTTCGGTAAACAAAGAGAATCTTTATTCGGCAACGGGCGAGGTCCTTCCCGATTCCAACCCGCGAAAATACGAACAGTTATACCAGGTATCCAAACCGGATTATTATTTCGCCGTAACGCTGGAGGCGTCCTTTACCCAGACGCCGAACGGGAAAGACGCCTGGGGCCACGACATTATTTACGAATTCACCGGAGACGACGATTTCTGGCTGTACGTGGACGGCGAGCTCGTCATCGACCTCGGAGGAGTCCACAGCGCGGTACCCGGATCCGTCAACTTTGCAACCGGAGACGTGTACGTCAACGGAGCCCACACCACGCTGTACGATCTTTTCTCCGCCAATTATTCGGGACGCGGTCATGATCAGGCTGAGACTCAGGCATATCTTGACAGGACCTTCGAGAACAAGGACGGAAACTGGGTCTTCAAGGACAACACGTCCCATACGATGAAGATATTCTATATGGAGCGAGGCGCCGGCGCATCCAATCTGCATATGCGTTTCAATCTCGCGTCCATAAAGCCCGGGACGGTCGAACTCAGCAAGACTCTTTCTCAGGAGAATTCCGACGAAGATCTCACCGGTTCCGTATTTGCGGAGTATCTGTATCAGGTGTACTACCGGGGCGGCTCCGTGGGGGCTGTCGATCTCTCCGCCGCTTTGAGCGGGGCGCCGGGCAGCGTGACCTGGAGCTCTGCCAACGACGAGATCGCCACCGTGAACAACTTGGGGCAGGTCACCGCCCGGAAAGCGGGTTCTGTCACCGTCATCGCAGAGCACGACGGGATCAGCGAAGAATTCCTGGTAGAGATCAAACAGATAAACGGGGTCTTTTACGTCAACGTCTACAAGGACGGGGAGATCCTCCCGCAGTATCTGGAACCGACCGAGCATCTGCTCGGCGCGGTGGACGGAGAAGCGGATCTGGTAAAATACAAGAACTCCAAAACGAGCGTTACTTATCACGATACTTTCACGATCCCGCGTACCGATATTACATATGATAACGTATTTCTGCTGAAGCCCGGCGAGGTCGCCGTGATCACTCTGCCCGAGACGGCTTCCGTCTACAGGATCGTGGAATGCGGCGTCAACCAGAACGTTTACAGCAAGGTGAGCGTGAACGGTTCCAAACTTACCGGGACCTCCGTCACGGGACAGGATAATAACGATCCTCCCGGGACGGTCACCCGCTGGGACTACGGTACGGAATATACGACGTCCGAAAAAGTGCCTCGCGTCCTTTACGACAACGAGGTGCGTGAACTGCGCGACCTGACGATCACGAAGCGCCTGTTCGACGTGAACGGGAACGACATCAGCGCTGCGGGCGAGGACGCCGAATTCAGCTTCAGAGTTTATCTGGCCACCGAGTACGACAACGACGTGACCGCGACACCCGCTAATATGCAGGAATACTACGTGAAGGATATCTCCGGGAACTACTGCATATGGGATGCCGACGGCCAGATATTCGTCTCTTTGGGCAAGAGCGATTACAGCCTCCTCACCGATTCGGAGAAGAGCGCGGCGACTTTCCACACGTCCATGAACGGATCGATCTCCAAGATCCGCGCCGGATATTCGGTGGAATTCAGGAACCTTCTCCCGGGCACTCAGTACAGAATTGAGGAGAGGCCGGGGGAGATCCCCGACGGCTATTCGTTCAAGGAATACCAGAAGGATGCGACGGCCGTGCTGGTCGATCGTTCCGGCGTCCCGGGAGTAGTGGATTTCATGTTCCCCGGCGTGGACGCGACGGTGATGGTCGACAATTACAAGGGATTCGGCCTCAGAGTAAATAAAACGTGGACGGACGCAGTATTCATGCGTTCCCGTGAGCCCGTTTATTTCGCGGTGTTCACAGTCAGCGGAGGTACCCTGACCATGGTCCCGGATTCCGCGCGGCGCCTGAATTACGGCGATACTCAGACCGTTTACTGGTACTATGACCGTCTCCCGGTTCAAACCGATTTCGGCAACTACGTCGTGAGGGAGATATCCGTACAGAATCCGAGCGTCGATCCCGACACCGGAATAGTTACGTTCGCGGGCTATACCGTTTTTGAGAACTCCGATCCGATCACCCTTCTGGGGCAGGAAACGGACGATCTGGCCGACTCCCCGTATCAGTACACCGTGCTGTATGATGAGGCCATCACAACGGGCAACTCCAACGTGCGCGTCTTCCCGGTCACCAACGACCGTCCCAGCATCACGCTGCGAAAGACGGATTGGAACGGGAATGCGCTCGCCGGCGCCGAGTTCACTCTGATCGACAGTGCAAATAACTTTATAGGCGAGTTTACCTCAGACAGCAACGGACTGATCACGCTCGTGTTCCTCGGAAGCAACAAGACGTATTACCTGGTCGAGACCGCTTCGCCTCAGGGCTACTGCGCAATGGAAGGCGCAATGAGCATCTCGATCGCCGGAAACAACGTGACGGTCAGCGGTGTAAGTACGGATTGCTACACGCTGGATCAGAACGCCGAGCCGCCTGTCCTGACGATCAAAAACAGACCCTACGTTTTCAACGTCGTAAAGGCAGGAAAACAGCCCGACGGAACGACTGTTCCGCAGGAGGGAGTTCACTTTGAGCTTCACAAGAAAAAGACGGTCGGCGGCGCGACGAATTACGACGTTATCCCGGAGCCCGGCTTTGAAGATCTTGTGACGGGTGCGGACGGCGTGGTCTCCGGACTGGACAACACGCTTGCTCCCGGCGACTATGAGCTTCGTGAAAAGGCTCCTTTGACCGGATATTACGGGCTTGCCTCCCATATCTACTTTACCGTCAGCGAGACCGGAATAATAACTCTCGGAAGTCACCCGGCGGAAGCGTCCATGACGGATGAGATAAACGCTTCTACCGGCGCAAAAGAATATACCGTGACTGTCATCAACAGGCTTATCCCACCCGCTCCGACCGGATTTGCGGCGTACGTCGTCCCATTTGTGATAATAGGTATCATCGGGACCTCGATGCTCGTGCTGATCCGGATCGGCAGGAAGAGACGCAGGGGAGGTGATAGCGTATGATACGCTTCTACCGAACCGGTCCTCCGAGGGGCTCCCTGACGAGGCGGGCGCGTCCTCGGGAAGGAGAGGACGGTGATTACGGCGCGGGCGATTGAAACAGGTCGCCTGTCGGCGATCACCTGAACGGCCCGCGGACCGTCACTCCGCGAACGGACTGCGGCGAAAAGCCTTGCAGTTCCGCATAACATCCGTTTTTACCGGTCCGCCGGACGCATATCGCGACGGAGGCAGATCGGATAAAAAGGGCTCCGCTCCCGCGGGGAGAACGGAGCGCCTTGCCCGGACGATATCCCGGGCGCATCCCCGCAAAACAGAACAAATAAAATATTATAATTTTCCAATCAAAAAAGGAGAAAAACAATGAAAAACCTCAAGAAGATCAGCGCGCTTATTATCGCGCTCATCATGGTCCTCGCGCTCGGCGTAACCGTCATGGCCGAGGCTGACCTTTCCGGAGACGGAGTCGTCGGCGATTTCACTACCCCTGATACCCCTGCCGTTCAGGACAATACCGTAAAGATCTACAAAGAGATCAAAGCTTATAACCTCGAGTCCACTGAGGTGAACGCCCCCGAGATCACGTTCAACTACACGATCGCTGCCGGCGAAGCGGGCAAGGACATCTACGACGTTAAGACTGCGCACGATCCTCAGACCAACGTTCACGTTCAGACCAAAGCCGGCGTAGGAACGCCCACCATCACCGGTACGGGTGCCGGAGTGCTTGCTTTGACTACGGCTAATAAGTTCGACGCTTCCTCGACCGGCGCGTCCAACAAGTATCCCCTTACCGTTAACTTCTCTTCCGTCAATTTCACGAGCGCAGGGGTTTACCGTTACTCAAATATAATTTAAGTTTATTGAAAATAAAATAAAAGAAAAT
>JAFWPR010000025.1 GCA_017545225.1 Clostridia bacterium | reverse complement strand
ATCTGAGCGTAGATGTGCGCGTTGGAACGGTAGACGCTGAGGCGGGGACAATCTGCGGTGCCGCTGATCTTAGCGCGGACACGTACGTGTCTTTTCAGGCGCTGAATGTTTTTATCTCTCTTGTTTACCATTTGTCATCCCTCCTAATTACTTACCGGTCTTACCGGCCTTGCGGCGGATGTGCTCGTTTTCATACTTGACACCCTTGCCGAGGTACGGTTCCGGAGGTCTCTTGGAGCGGATCTCCGCGGCGATCTGTCCGCAAACCTGCTTGTCGTAGCTGTTGACGATGATCGTGTTCTGATCGGGAACGTCGAACTTCACGAGGTCGGTCTCTTCAAAGTAGATCGGGTGAGAGTGACCGAGGTTGAGAACAAGGCGCTTGCCCTCTTTGGCCGCTCTGTAGCCGACGCCGACTATCACGAGTTTCTTCGAGAATCCCTCGGAAACGCCGACGACCATGTTGTTGATGATCGTTCTCGTCATGCCGTGGAGTGAACGGTGTTCCTTCGTGTCGTCGGGACGGGTAACGGTGATGACCGCGCCGTCGACCTGGACAGTCATGGAGTGGGGAGCGTCGAAATTAAGCTCGCCCTTCGGGCCTTTGACGGTGACGTGGTTTGCCTCGTCAACGTTGACGGTAACGCCCGCGGGAACTGCGATGGGGGCTCTTCCTATTCTTGACATTTCAATTTCCCCCTTCCTTACCAGACAAAGGCGAGGATCTCGCCGCCGACGTGTTCGCGTCTGGCTTCTTTGTCGGTCATGATGCCCTTGGACGTGGAAACGATGGCTATACCGAGGCCGCCGAGGACCTTCGGCATATCATCGCAGTTGGAGTAGATCCTAAGACCCGGTTTTGAAACGCGGCGAAGACCGTGGATGACAGCCTTCTTACCGGTTTCGTACTTCAGAGCGACTCTGATGACGCCCTGCTTGCCGTCTTCGATCACCTGAACGCCCTTGATGTAGCCCTCGCGGAGCAGAATGTCCGCGATCTGCTTCTTCATATTGGACGCCGGGATGTCGACGGTCTCGTGCTTTGCGCTGCTTGCGTTTCTGATCCTTGTCAGCATATCCGCAATAACGTCTGAAATCTGCATAATAATTCCTCCTGTCATGCAAGTTAATCTTGCTGCCGGCGTGAGCGCCGGCCGCTCGCCGACGGTTAAATCCGATGAGGATTTCCTATCGGCGCGGAACTGCGGAGTCGGGACCTCGTCCCATACCGCTGCCTTCCGGCTGAAAACCGGCCGGCACTTCTCCTCCCGCTCTTACCAGGACGCTTTTCTGACGCCGGGGATCTCTCCCTTGTAGGCAAGCTCTCTGAAGCAGATACGGCAGATGCCGTATTTGCGGAGATAGGCGTGAGGTCTGCCGCAGATCTTGCAGCGGTTGTACTCTCTGGTGGAGTATTTCTGCTTTTTCTGCTGCTTGTTGATCATCGCTTTTTTAGCCATTATGAATGATCCATGCCTTTCTTTTTAAGCTTGGCGCGGCTTTGCCGCGCATTCTTCTTTGAGCCGCGGTCACGCCGCGGCGCGAAACGTCAGTTTGCGAAAGGAGCGCCCATGAGGGTGAGCAGTTCTCTCGCTTCCTCGTCGGTCAGAGCGGTGGTAACGAAGCAAACGTCCATACCGCGGACCTTGTCGACCTTTTCATACTCGATCTCGGGGAATATGAGCTGCTCTTTGAGTCCGAGGGCATAGTTTCCTCTGCCGTCGAACGCCTCAGGGTTGATACCCTTGAAGTCACGGACGCGGGGGAGAGCGAAGTTGAAGAGTTTGTCGATGAACTCATACATACGCTCGCCGCGGAGAGTGACCTTCGCGCCGATCTTCATGCCCTGACGGAGTTTGAAGTTCGCAACGGACTTCTTCGCGTACGTGGGCACGGCCTTCTGGCCGGAGATCTTGGTGAGGTCCTCGATAACGGAATCGATGACCTTCGTGTTTTCCCTTGCTTCACCCGCGCCGACGTTGATTACGACTTTGTCGATCTTCGGGATCTGCATCACGCTCTTGTACTCGAACTTTTTCATGAGGGCGGGAGCAACCTCGGTCTTATACAGTTCCGAAAGTCTTGACATTGCTCTTACCTCCTATCAAAGCTCGGCTCCGCACTTAGCGCAGGTGCGGACCTTTTTCTTCTTGCCGTTTTTCTCCACGAATTTGTGAGCGACTCTCGTCGCCTTCTTGCAGGACGGGCAGACGATCTGGACCTTGGACGCATACATGGCGCCCTCGACCTCGACTATACCGCCGTTCTCCTGCGGAGGTCTCGGCTTGACGTGTTTCTTGACGATCCCGACGCCCTGAACGATGACCTTTCCCTCTTTCGGGGAAACTTCAAGGACCTTACCGGTCTTGCCGCGGTCATCACCGGAGACGACTATGACGGTATCGTCTTTCTTGACGTGTACTTTATTCATTTCAGTCTCCTCCGATCTCAAAGTACTTCGGGTGCGAGGGAGAGGATCTTCGTGTACTCGTGCTCGCGGAGTTCGCGCGCCACAGGGCCGAAGATACGGGTCCCTCTCGGGTTCTTGTCGTCGCCGATTATGACCGCCGCGTTCTCATCGAATTTGATGTAAGAACCGTCGGGACGGCGAAGACCTTTAACGCTTCTGACTATCACCGCTTTGACAACGTCGCCCTTTTTGACGACGCCGCCGGGTGAAGCCTTCTTGACGGTGCAGACAACAACGTCGCCGATGTTGCCGTACCGTCTTCCGGTGCCGCCGAGCACACGGATGCACATAAGTTCTTTAGCGCCCGTGTTGTCGGCTACCTTCATATATGATTGCTGTTGAATCATTTTAAAGACATCCTCCGTTTGGATTTTTTTGCGGGACCACGATTTTGCGCGGTCCTCTGTCTCCCCGCGGCGTCCACCGCCCGGGAAGGGGGTTTAACAGGCGCTAAGATTATTTCGCTTTCTCTATGATCCTCACGAGTCTCCATCTCTTGGTCTTCGAGAGCGGTCTGGTCTCCATGACTTCGACCTTGTCGCCGACCCGGCATTCGCCGTTTTCGTCGTGAGCGTGGATCTTGGAGGTGCGTTTGATGATCTTACCGTAAGTGGGGTGCTTTACGTTGTCTTCGATGGCGACGACGATGGTCTTTTCCATCTTGTCGCTGACGACCTTGCCCACTCTGGTTTTTCTCAGGTTACGTGTGTTTTCCATCTCTTATATCCCCCTCACGCGTTCTTCTCGCTGATGATGGTCATGACCCTTGCGATTTCTTTCTTCGTATCGGAAATCTTGTGGGGATTGTCAAGCTGGTTGATGGCGTGCTGGAAGCGAAGGTTGAAGAGTTCTCCCTTGAGATCCTTCAGCATGGCTTCGAGTTCCGCGCCGGTTTTATTTCTGAGTTCTGACGTTCTCACAGCTTATCCCTCCACTTCACTTTCAAGCATCTCACGAGTGACGAAGCGGCACTTGATGGGGAGCTTATGCATAGCGAGACGCATAGCCTCGCGCGCAATGTCCTCGGTGACGCCGTCCATCTCGAAGAGAACTCTGCCGGGCTTGACGACGGCTACCCAGTATTCGGGCGCGCCTTTACCGGAACCCATTCGGGTTTCAAGCGGTTTTTTCGTCACGGGCTTATCGGGGAATATTTTGATCCAGACCTGACCGCCACGGCGGATGTATCTCGTCATGGCGACACGGGCCGCCTCGATCTGATTCGCCGTGATCCAGGCGGGTTCGCTGGCTACGAGACCGTAGCTGCCGTACGCGAGCTTGTTGCCGCGGGTGGCGACGCCCTTCATGCGTCCTCTCTGAACCCTTCTGAATTTTACTCTTTTAGGCATTAACATCGGTCACGCCTCCTTCCTTGGGTGCGTCGGCCGCGGGCGCTTCTTCACGGGGAGCGCGGGGAGCTTTGGGGGCTTCTCTTCTGAAGCCGGGGTCTCTGAAACCTCTGCCCTCTTTGCGCTCGACGCCGTCGCGTCCTCTGCCGTCACGCCTGCCGCCGTCTCTGCGGTCGCCGCCTCTGCGGTCTCCGTCACGACGGTCGCCTCTGCGGTCGCCGCCCCTGCGGTCGCCGTCACGACGGTCTCTGCGGTCGCCGGGTCTTCTGCCGCGTCTGTCGTCGCGCCGTTCGCCGGTGCGCGCGACCTCGGAGAGGACTTCGCCGTTGTAGATCCATACTTTGACGCCGATCTTACCGTAGGTGGTATCAGCTTCCCAGAAGCCGTAGTCGATGTCCGCGCGGAGCGTCTGCAGCGGAATGGTACCCTCGTGATAGTGCTCGCTGCGGGCGATGTCGGCGCCGCCGAGTCGTCCGGAGACCGCTATCTTGATACCCTTCGCACCCATACGCATGGTGCGGCCGATCGCCTGCTTCATAGCACGGCGGAACGCGATACGTCTCTCGAGCTGAGAGGCGATCGACTCCGCGACGAGCTGTGCGCAAAGGTCGATGTGCTTGACTTCAACTACGTTCACGGATACGGGAACGCCCATCCTCTTTTCGAGGTCGAGACGCAAAGCGTCGATCTCGCTGCCGCCGCGTCCGATGACGATACCCGGCTTAGCGCAGTGGATGAACACTCTCGCGCGGCCGGTGTTGTCCCTCTCGATCTCGATTCTCGGGATACCTGCCGCGAAAAGTTTCTTTTTAAGATACTCTCTGATGTTGTAGTCAGAGACGAGGATGTCGCCGAACTTCTCGTCGGATGCGAACCATCTGGAGTCCCAGTTTTTGATTACGCCGACTCTGAGGCCGTGCGGATTAACTTTCTGTCCCACTTTCGACTACCTCCTCACTGTTTTTCCGTAACCGCGACGGTTACGTGGCTGGTTCTCTTCAGGATACGGTCTGCCGATCCCTTACCTCTCGGCATGATCCTCTTGAGAGTCGGGCCCGCTCCGACGTAGCACTCGGAAACGTAAAGGCTCTCGGGATCCATGCTGAAGTTGTGCTCGGCGTCAGCCGCGACCTTACGGAGAAGCTTCAGCACGTGTTCGCTTGCAGCCTTCGGCGTATTCCTGAGAATACCGATTGCCTCGGCGTAGCTCTTGCCTCTGATCAGATCGAGGACTACCTTGACCTTACGAGGGGAGATGCGGATATATTTCTGTGTTGCTCTTGCTTCCATTGCTTTTCCTCCCTCTCCTCATTACTTACCGTTGTTGGAGGTCTTCGATCCCGCGTGGCCCTTGAAGGTCCTGGTGGGAGCGAACTCACCCAACTTGTGACCGACCATATCCTCGGTGATGTATACCGGGATGTGACGTCTGCCGTCGTGAACGGCGATCGTGTGGCCGATGAATTCCGGGAAAATGGTAGAGGCTCTTGACCAGGTCTTGAGCACTTTTTTGTCGCCCTTTTCGTTCATGGCGGAGATCCTCGCGAAGAGTTTCGCCTCAACGTACGGCGCTTTCTTCAAGCTTCTGCTCATTTATGCTGCCTCCTTACCTGTCGTTTCTGCGTTTGACGATGAACTTGTCGGTCCTTGCCTTCTTGTCTCTCGTCTTATAACCGAGAGCCGGCTTACCCCAGGGGGTCACGGGGCCCGGACGGCCGATCGGGCTCTTGCCCTCGCCGCCGCCGTGCGGGTGATCGCAGGGGTTCATGACCGAACCGCGGACCGTAGGACGAACGCCCATGTGGCGGCGTCTTCCGGCTTTACCGATCTTAACGGTATCGTGCTCGACGTTGGAGATCTGGCCGATCGTCGCGCGGCATCCGATGCGGATGTAACGGACTTCGCCGGAGGGGAGTCTGACCTGAGCCATCTCGCCTTCCTTTGCCATCAGCTGCGCCTGCACGCCCGCAGACCTTACGAGCTGTCCGCCCTTACCGGGGTAAAGCTCGATGTTGTTGATGAACGTACCGACGGGGATGTTAGCAAGCGGCAGGGTGTTGCCGGGCTTGATATCGGAATCCGCGCCGGAGGAGATCACCATACCGTCGGTAACGCCGACGGATGCTACCTCGTAGCTCTTCTTACCGTTCTCGTCCCGGAGAAGGGCGATGTAAGCGGTCCTGTTGGGGTCGTACTCGACTCCGACGACCGTCTTCTTGCCGTCTTCTCTCTTGAAGTCGACGATGCGGTACTTCTGCTTGTTGCCGCCGCCTTTGTGACGGACGGTGATCCTGCCGTAGCTGTTACGGCCGGAATGTTTCTT
>JAFWPR010000024.1 GCA_017545225.1 Clostridia bacterium | reverse complement strand
GTCGTTCGCGGTCACCTCACCGACGTCGACAAATGTCTTAAAATTGAACTCACACCGTCGTCGCCATCCGTTTCCGCAAGTGAGGAGAGTTCAAGGCGCCTGCTCGACTTTTTCTCGGTCCTCAGACCCGGCCCCGTCGAATGGGCGGGCAACCGCGAGGGAATCGTCGAGACCTCATACAATATCGGGGTCGTCAACGCCGACGCGGGGGGCGCGAAGATCACACTCTCGTCCCGCTCGTCGGAATCGGCTGTCCTTGACGATATGGAGATGCGTCTGTCCTCCGCGGCTCGCCTCGCGGGCGGTACGGTGCGCCACAGGAACAGATACCCGGGCTGGGCGTACAGAGAGGGAACTAAACTGCAGAAGATCTACTCGTCCGTTTTTGAAAAACAGTACGGCAGAAAGCCGGTCATCACGGGCATCCACGCGGGACTTGAGTGCGGGATCGTCAGCGACGCTCTTCCCGATATGGATATAATCTCGCTCGGTCCCGTGATAAAGGATCTTCACTCGCCGTCCGAAACGCTGAATATTCCGACTCTCGACCGGCTCTACGGCGTCGTCTGCGGAATGCTTGAAGAGATCCGATAAGGAGGAAGTTAAAATGAAAGCAGTAATTACGGTCATCGGTCACGACACGGTCGGGATCCTCGCGAAAGTATCTTCGGCATGCGCCGAAAAAGGTGCGAACATAATCGACGTGACGCAATCCGTTATGAGGGATATGTTTACGATGATAATGCTCGTCGACATCGACGGGCTCACGTCCGATTTCTCCGAACTTTCGTCTTCGCTTGAAAAACTCGGGGAAGAAATTGGTATGAAAGTCCACGTCATGCACGAGGACATCTTCAATTCGATGCACAGGATCTGAAGGTAAAGCGCACACATGATAAACACGAAAGACATTCTCGAAACGATCAATATGATCGACAACGAAAACCTCGATATCAGAACGATAACGATGGGAATATCGCTGCTCAGCTGCGCCGGCGACGATATCGTCAGGTCTGCGGAAAAGATCTACGACAAGATCACGCGATCGGCAGAAAAACTCGTCGCGACGGGTGAGGAGATAGAGCGCACGTACGGTATACCGATCATAAACAAGCGCGTATCGGTCACGCCGATCGCGATGCTTGCCGCCGCCTCGGGCGGCGATCCCGTGATATATGCCCGCGCTATGGACAGAGCGGCGAAGACGCTGGGCATCAACTTCATCGGCGGTTATTCAGCTCTTGTCCACAAAGGTTTTTCGGCGGGCGATCGCGAACTGATCGCCTCCATCCCCGAGGCGCTGTCGACGACCGATTTCGTCTGCTCGTCCGTCAACGTCGGTTCGACCAAAGCGGGCATCAATATGGACGCCGTAGCTCTTATGGGCGGCGTCGTGGTCAAAACGGCGCAGCTCACCGCCGACCGCAACTCGATCGGAGCGGCAAAGCTCGTCGTTTTCATGAACGCTCCCGAGGACAATCCGTTCATGGCGGGCGCGTTTCACGGACCGGGCGAGCCGGATCTCGTTATCAACGTCGGCGTTTCCGGTCCGGGCGTCGTCAGAGCGGCGGTTGCAAAATGCCCCGACGCAAATCTCTCGACGATCGCGGACGTAATAAAAAAGACCGCGTTCAAGATTACGCGGATGGGTCAGCTCGTCGGCGCCGTCGCGTCTGAAAAACTCGGCGTGCCGTTCGGCATCGTCGACCTGTCTCTCGCTCCCACTCCCGCCGTCGGCGACTCCGTCGCCCATATCCTCGAGGAGATGGGGCTCGAGACGTGCGGCGTTCCGGGAACAACGGCGGCGCTCGCGCTCCTCAACGACGCGGTCAAAAAAGGCGGCGTGATGGCGTCCTCTCACGTCGGCGGTCTTTCCGGCGCGTTCATCCCGGTCTCCGAGGACGCGGGTATGATCGACGCGGCGCGTTCAGGCGTTCTCACCATTGAAAAGCTCGAGGCGATGACAGCGGTCTGTTCCGTCGGCCTTGATATGATAATCATACCGGGCGACGTTTCCCCGGCGACCGTTTCGGCGATCATTGCCGACGAGGCGGCGATCGGAATGGTCAACTCCAAGACGACCGCGGTCCGCGTTATCCCCGCGATAGGGAAGAGCGTCGGCGACGAACTCGAGTTCGGTGGTCTTCTCGGCTCCGGTCCGGTGATGAAAGTGAACGACGCGGGTTCGTCGGAACTCTTCATCCGCCGCGGCGGCCGCATCCCCGCGCCGCTCCAATCCCTCAAAAACTGAAATAAGCCGACGGCATACCTGCCGCCGGCTTTTTAGCTGCCCGATGATCATTCTTCCGTTTCGGTCATGAACTTGCCCGACTCCGCCTGAGCCATCGCGTCGCACCGTTCGTTGTACGGATGACCGTCGTGACCCTTGACCCATACGAATTCAACTTTGTGTACTTTGAGCAGATCGAGCAGTTTTTCCCACAGTTCCGGATTCAGGGCGGGCTTTTTGTCCGCCTTTTTCCATCCGTTTTTTCGCCATGATTCCGCCCATCCGAGCGTCACCGCGTCGCAGACGTATTTCGAGTCGGACGTGACCGTCGCCTCGCACGGTTCTTTAAGCGCCTCGAGAGCGGAAATAACGGCGGTTATCTCCATTCTGTTGTTTGTCGTTTCCGCTTCGCCGCCCGAGATCTCTTTTTCGGTCTTTCCGTAGACAAGTATTGCTCCCCATCCGCCTGGTCCCGGGTTCTTTCTGCACGATCCGTCCGTATATATATAAACGTGTTTCATGCGTTTCTCCTCCGTTTTTTCAACTTTTATTTTACCATAAATCAGCGAACGGTACAAGTGCAAAAAAACCTTTCTCAAATGGTCGTTTCCACTTGAAATCGGGAAATATATGTCATATAATATACTGTGGGTCAAAAGGTTCCAACATCAGAATCCGGAGGGGGAAAATGCAGAAAATCGGCTTTGACAACGACAAATATCTGAAGATGCAGTCCGAACATATCCGCGAGAGGATAGAGAGTTTCGGCGGCAAACTTTACCTTGAATTCGGCGGAAAACTGTTCGACGACAACCACGCGTCCCGCGTGCTTCCGGGCTTCGCTCCGGACAGTAAGATCCGTATGCTTATGAAGCTGAAGGATCATGCCGAGATCATAATCGTCGTCTCCGCGGAGGCGATCGAGCAGAACAAGGTCCACGCCGCGGTGGGACTCACTTACGATATGGATGCGCTCCGTCTGATCGACGCATTCACGGGGATCGGCCTTCTCGTCGGCTCAGTCGTAATCACCCACTACAAGGGACAGCCCGCCGCTGACAAGTTCATCTCGCGGCTTGAAAATCTCGGAGTCAGAGTCTTCCGCCATTATCCCATCCCCGGATATCCGTCCAACACCAAACTCATCGTGAGCGAGGACGGATACGGCAAGAACGATTACATAGAGACCGAACGCTCGCTCGTCGTCGTCACCGCTCCGGGCCCCGGCAGCGGAAAGATGGCGACCTGTCTCTCCCAACTCTACCACGACAATCTTCGCGGAATCAAATCGGGATACGCGAAATTCGAGACGTTCCCGATCTGGAATCTCCCCCTCAACCACCCTGTCAACATCGCGTACGAGGCGGCGACCGTCGACCTCAACGACGTCAACATGATCGACCCGTTCCACCTTGATGCATACGGAGAGACGACCGTCAACTACAACCGCGACGTCGAGATCTTCCCGGTCCTCAAACTGATCTTTGAAGAGATCTACGGATCGTGCCCCTACAAGTCGCCCACCGATATGGGCGTCAATATGGCGGGATACTGCATCACCGATGACGAAGCCGTCAGCGAAGCGGCGAAAAAAGAGATAGTCAGACGTTATTACAGCATCGTCTGCAAGAGGACGAACGGCTCCGCCAAGGACTCGGAAGTCTACAAGATGGAGCTTCTGATGAACAAGGTCGGCGTCGGTACGACTGACCGTCCCGTCGTCGCCGCGTCGCTTGATAAAGCGCACGCAACGAACGGGCCCGCTATGGCGATAGAACTGTCGGACGGCAGGATCGTCACCGGCAAAACGTCTCTTCTTCTCGGATCGTCCGCATCCGCGCTTCTCAACGCGCTTAAAGTTCTGGGCGGCATTAACGACGAGATCCACCTGATCCCGCCGGTCGTCATCGAGCCGCTCTCGCGTCTCAAGACCGAACAACTCGGCGGTCACAATCCGCGTCTGCACGCGGACGAGGTGCTCGTTGCACTTGCGATCTCGGCGACGACCAACCCCGTCGCCGCGCTCGCTATGAAACAACTTGACAAACTCCGCGGCTGCGAGGCGCACTCGAGCGTTATGGTCACCGCGGTCGATTCCGGAATATACAGAAAACTCGGCATAAATCTCACTCAGGAACCCGTTTATCAGACAAAAAAACTGTTCCACGCACAGTAAGAGGGTGAAACAATGAAAAAACTCGCCGTTTTCCTGAGGGCGATCGCCGCGGGCGTGATGATCAGCATCGGCGGAGCGGTGTATCTTTCGTGCGACAACAAATACGTCGGCGCGCTCGCGTTCTGCGTCGGTCTGATCTCCGTCGTTCTGTTCAAAATGGAACTGTATACCGGCAAGGTAGGGTATATCGTGACGGAGAAGCCTTCGTTCATTATCGATACGCTCATATCGATCCCGGGTAATTTTCTCGGATGCGCGATCGTCGGCCTTATCTGCCCGCCTTTCGGCAGTGCGGAAGCGGTCTGCGCCTCAAAACTCGCAAAGGCGCCGCTGCGCGTTTTTGTCGACGCTTTCCTCTGCGGTCTTCTCATATACGTCTGCGTCGAGATCTGGAAAAAACACGGTAAACTCATAGGCATACTGTTCTGCGTTCCCGCTTTCATTCTCTGCGGGTTCGAGCACTCGATCGCCGATATGTTTTACCTCTTCAACGGCAGATCGTTCACTCTTTCCGCGCTTTTGTTCATACTCATCGTCATCGCCGGCAACGGCGTCGGAGCCGTTTTCTTCCATTCGCTTCTGACGCTGGCGGGAAAACTCGGAGATAAATCAAAACCCGAAAAGGAATAGTGCCATGTTCAAAGACAAAAAGATAGTTTTCTCGGGCGTGCAGCCGTCCGGGACGCTCACCATAGGGAACTACCTCGGTGCGATCCGCAACTTTACCGCGTTTCCCGAGGATCACCACTGCTATTACTGCGTAGTCGACGAGCACGCGATCACGGTGAGACAGGATCCGGCTGAGCTTCGCCGCCGCACGTACGAAACGCTCGCTCTTTATATAGCCTGCGGGCTTGACCCCGAAAAGAACACGCTTTTCGTTCAGAGCCACGTCACGGAGCACGCGGAACTGTGCTGGATACTCGACTGTTACACTATGTTCGGCGAACTGTCCCGAATGACGCAGTTCAAGGACAAATCTGCGAAAAACGCCGACAATATAAACGCCGGTCTGTTTACGTACCCCGTCCTTATGGCGGCTGATATCCTCCTTTATCAGACCGACCTCGTTCCCGTAGGCAACGATCAGAAGCAGCACATAGAACTCGCCCGCAACATAGCCGAGCGGTTCAACGGGATTTATCCGGGGACGTTCACGGTCCCGGAGGGCTTTATTCCTCAGTCAGGCGCGAGGATCATGTCTCTCGCCGACCCGACGAAGAAGATGTCCAAATCGGACGAGAACGAGAACGCGGTCGTGCGCATTCTCGATCCACGCGACGTCATAATCAGAAAGTTCAAGAGAGCGGTCACCGATTCCGGCTCCGAGGTCAGACGCGGAGAGGGAAAAGAAGGCGTGGGCAACCTTATGAACGTTTATTCCGCTCTCACCGGAAAGACCGACGAAGAGATAGAAAAAGAATTCGCGGGCCGCGGATACGGCGACTTCAAGGCGGCGATCGGGGAAGTCTGCGCCGACGTTCTCGCACCCGTACAGTCCGAATTCACGCGTCTTGTCGCCGATAAGAAATATCTTGAATCGGTGATGAAAAAAGGCGCCGACGAGGCGCGTTACAACGCCTGCCGTACTCTGTCGAAAGTCAGACGCAAAGTCGGGTTCATTGAGCCCGTCCGCGACTGAGATGAAAAACGGGGTTCTTCATCTCGTCCTCGACCGCGTCGAGGAGGGGATCGCCGTACTTGTCGATGAAGAAGGCGTGATTTACGACGTCCCTCTGTCTTCTCTCCCTGCGGGATCGCGCGAGGGCAGTCACCTCGACGCGGAGGACGGGGATGACGGAAAACCGACGTCGTTCACTCTCGTTTCGGGAGAAACCGGCGAAAACAAAAAGCGACTGTTGCGCCTTTTCGGAAAAAGCGCGAAGAATACATCCGAACCGAAAGGAATTGTTAAAATGAAAACTAAGGCGGTCAGACTTCACTCAAAAATGGATCTGAGACTCGAGGAGATCGATCTTCCCGAGATCCGTGACGACGAGATCCTCGCATGCGTCATCTCGGACAGCATCTGCATGTCCTCTCATAAGGCGGCGGAGCAGGGTGCCGCGCACAAGCGCGTTCCCGACGACGTGGAGGAGAATCCCGTAATTATCGGCCACGAGTTCTGCGGCAGGATCGAAAAGGTCGGCGCAAAATGGGCGGATAAGTTCAAAGCTGGCGATAAGTTCGTCATTCAGCCGGCGCTCAATTACAAAGGATCTCTCGCCGCGCCGGGTTACTCCTACAAATACTGCGGCGGCGCGTCCGAATACGTTATAATCCCGCCCGAGGTCATGATCTGCGACTGCCTGCTTCCGTACGACGGAGACGCTTTCTTCTACGGATCGCTTGCAGAACCTATGAGCTGTATCGTCGGCGGATTTCATGCTAACTATCACGTGAAACCCGGTTCGTATCATCACGAGATGGGTATCGTAAAAGGCGGCAAAGCGGCGATCCTCGCCGGAGCCGGACCGATGGGACTCGGCGCGGCGGACTACGCCGTCCACTGCGACAGAGCGCCCTCGCTGCTCATCGTTACGGATATCGACGACGCGAGACTAAAGAGAGCCGCCGAGATCGTCACCCCCGAAGAGGCGGCGCGCCACGGAGTCGACCTCAGATTCGTCAACACCGCGTCCGCTGAGGACCCCGTCGCATTCCTTCGCGAGATGACGGGCGGGGAAGGGTTCGACGACGTTTTCGTCTACGCCCCCGTCAAGAGCGTCGTTGAGACGGGCGACGGCATCCTCGCTCGCGACGGCTGCCTGAACTTCTTCGCCGGACCGACCGATCCCGCGTTCTCCGCGCTGTTCAACTTCTATAACGTCCACTACGGTTCGACGCACATTGTCGGTACGAGCGGCGGCAATACGGACGATATGAAAGAATCGATCTCGATGATGGAAAAAGGCGCGATCAACCCCGCGGGGATGATCACCCATATCGGCGGACTCAACGCCTACGCCGACACGGTCATAAATCTGCCCTCGATCAAGGGAGCAAAGAAACTCGTTTATACACACGTCACGCTCCCGCTCACAGCGATCGCCGACTTCGGCGCAAAAGCCGCCGAACTCGCGGGTACGCCCGAAGGCGATCTCTTCGCCGATCTTGACGCGATCTGCTCCGCGCACGGCGGACTCTGGTGCCGCGAAGCGGAGGAACGGATCCTCAGAGACACCGCGATCAACGCATAACGTAAAAAAAGAAGAGCGGCACTGCCGCTCTTCTTTTTTGTCCGAAAATGAATAAAAAGTTCATTTTCGTGAAAATAACTATTGAAAACAGTATTTTTTTCTGCTAATATATTGAAAGATATAATCGAGCGATATAAGGAGAACGGTCATGAAGATCAAATGCGGTATTTCGTACAATAAACTCTGGAAACTGCTTATCGACAGAAAGCTGAAGAAAAAAGACCTGAGGGAGGCGACTCACCTCTCGCCGTCCGTCATCGCCAAAATGGGAAGAGGCGAGCCCGTCAACCTTGAAACGCTCGCTCTCATCTGCCGCTTTCTCAAATGTCAGATCGGCGATATCGTAGAGATCAACCCCGCCTGAGCGGATCATTTTCGGGAAAGAGACGAATTTTATGGTCATAGTTGTTTCATGCGACGTTCTGGGCAGAAAGAATAACGGCACGACCCTCGCAGCCTACAACCTCATAGACTCGATGAAAAAAAGAGGTCACGAGGTCAGGGTACTGTGCTCCGACCCCGAAAGACGCGGAGAGGACGGATTTTTCGTCGTCAAACGGCTGACGTTCGGGCCGATCATATCGAAGTATCTCGCCAAGAACGGCGTCGCGCTTTCATGGCCCGATCACAAGGTCGTAGCCGACGCTCTCGACGGCGCCGACGCCGTACACGTCATGACGCCGTTCCCGCTCGGAAACTACACGGCGAGAGAAGCGCTGAAGCGTGGCATCGCCGTAACGGCGGGTTTCCACTGTCAGGCGGAGAATTTCACGTCTCACCTGCTTCTCAAAAACTGCAAGCCCGCAAACGTCCTGACCTACAAGGTCTATTACAAAAAGCTTTACGGGAAGATCGACGCCGTTCATTATCCCACGCAGTTCATCCGCGAAGTTTTCGAGAAATACGGCGGAAAGACGAACGGATACGTGATCTCAAACGGCGTGGGATCGGAGTTTACTCCCGGGCCCGCTCCCGAGAGGGACGAAGAGTCGAAGAACGAGTTCCGGATCCTTTTCACGGGTCGGTACAGCCCGGAAAAATCGCATTCCGTTTTGATTGACGCCGTCAAGCGGTCAGCGTACCGCGACAGGATCCGTCTTGTCTTCGCGGGCGACGGCCCCCTGAAGGACAAACTCAAAAAAAGAGCCGCGGATCTGCCCCTCGAACCCGTATTCCGTTTTTACACGAGGGACAAGCTGATCGGCGTGATAAGGGACGCGGATCTCTACGTTCATCCCGCGGAGATCGAGATCGAGGCGATCTCATGCCTTGAGGCGATCGCGTGCGGCGCGGTTCCCGTGATCGCGGACTCGGACCGCAGCGCGACGCGCTATTTTGCCGTAGACGAGCTTGATCTGTTCAAAAACGGGGACAGCGCCTCTCTCGCTTCGCGCATTGATTACTGGATCGAGCACCCAGAGCAGAAAAAAGAGAGAAGTCTCCTTTATCGCGGATACGCCGAGGAATTCAACTTCGAGAACTGTATGGACAAAATGGAGCGGATGATCATTGAGACGGTCGAAGCGAAAAGGCAGAAGGGATCCGTACGATGAAAGAAAAAAAGACAGTCAGAGTAAGGGACGAAAAAAACGACGACTTCGCCGCGCTTGATATCAAAGCCGAAACGGTCGGCGCCGATTACAGATACGTTCACAGAGGGCCGCTGTGGCTCGCGGCGGAATTCATTCTTTACAGGATCGTTGCGACGCCGCTCGTTTTCCTTATGGCGAAACTTCTTTTCGGCCTCAGGATAAAAAACCGCAAAGCGGTAAAAAAGCTGAAAAAGACGGGATATTTCCTTTACGGCAACCACACGCAGAATATGATGGACGCCTACACGCCGTCCCTCGTCTCATTCCCGCGAAGAGCGCACATCGTGACGGGACCGGAAGCGGTATCCATAAAGGGAATACGCCACGTAGTCGCCATGCTCGGCGCAATACCGCTCCCGGGGGTCGTAAAGGGATACGCTCCGTTCAGGAACGCTCTCGAATACCGTATAGGCGAGCGCCGCGCGATCACGGTTTATCCCGAGGCGCATATATGGCCGTGGTACACGGACGTCAGGGAGTTTTCCGACGCGTCGTTCGACTACCCTGCCGAACTTCTCGTCCCCTGCGTCGCGTTCGCAACGACGTACAGAAGAAGAAAGATATTCAAAAACCGCCACCCGTACCTCACGGTCACGCTGAGCGACCCGATCTTACCCGACGCCTCTCTTCCGAGAGCGGAGCGGCGGAGAGATCTTCGCGACAGAGCGTACGCTTTTATGAAAGAGACCGTTTCCTCCCCGGAAAACTACGCTTTTGTCAATTACGAGAGAGATAATACTGAAAGTTAACCGAGCATCACGTCCAGCAGCATCATCAGAGCAAAGCCCGCTACGATCCCCGTCGTGGCAAGATAGGGGTTTTTGCTCTGATTTTTTTGACATTCAGGTATCAGCTCGTGGACGGCGACGAGGATCATCGCACCGGCGGCGAGCGAGAGAATGAAGGGAAGGGCGGATTCGACCGCCGTAACGAGGATCGCTCCCGCGATTCCTGCGGCGGGCTCTACGAGACCCGACGCCTGACCGACGAGGAAACTCTTCAGCCTCGACTTTCCCTCTCTCCTGAGAGGAACGGAAACGGCCGCTCCTTCCGGGAAGTTCTGAAGTCCGATCCCTACGGCGACCGTCACCGCGCCCATGAGCGCTTCGGGAGCGGCCGATCCCCTCGCGAGACCGCCGAACGCGACTCCGACGGCGAGTCCCTCGGGGATATTGTGGAGTGTGATCGAGAGAACGAGCATAAACGTTCGCCTCCCGCGCCATGCGCCGGTTCCCGTGTCTTTTGCCGCTTTCGCACGGGTGACCGCTTTGTCCGTCGCCCAAATGAACGCCGCACCGAAAAGGAAACCCGCCGTGACGACAAGGTATGGCGGTATGCCGCCCGCAGCGGTTGCGCGTTCGACGGCGGGATGAAGGAGCGACCAGAACGAGGCGGCAATCATCACGCCCGACGCAAAACCGAGCATTACGTTCATCAGTCTTTTGTCGGGTTTTTTTATGAAAAACACCGTCGCCGCACCGAGCGCCGTGAGTAACCACGTGCCGAGCGTTGCTGCGAGCGCTGCCAAAACGAAATTATTCATTCTTTGTCTCCG
>JAFWPR010000023.1 GCA_017545225.1 Clostridia bacterium | reverse complement strand
TGAGTTTGTGGGAGCCGGAGGTGTTGTTGCCCTCGAACTTGTAGTAGATGTGCGCCGGCGTGCCGAGCGCTTTCTCGAGGAAGTACGCTCTGACGAGCGGAGACGGACGGTACATCCTGTAAAAGTCTCTGATCTCGTCCGGAATGTCAAAATACGGGGTCGTGTCGTCGAGTTCCTGCTCGGCGAGCTCACGGCAGAAAACTCCGGAGAGTTCCTCGACCGTCATCGGCTGAAGCGTGCCCGGGTTGAGCAGGGGCGCCGGCTTGTTTTTCATATCGGCGCGGACGTTATACCACTGTTTCGGCATCTCGCTTTCTTCCAGATAGACTTTGTACGGGATCTTTTCGGTGCTCATGGTAGTTCCTTTCCGCGGTATTACGCCGCTTTGACCGGGTTTTGGATTTCGGCTGTGCCGTACCCGGTTATTTACTTAATCAGTTGGGGTACCTAAAAATAAAACCCTGTCCTGAAAATCAGGACAGGGATCGAAATCTCTGCGGTACCACCTGAATTCATCCGGGATCTCCGGATGCACTCTCCGCGTACTGTCATACGCTGTCCGCTGTAACGCGCGGCGCGCGTCTTCCCTACCCCCTTCCGGGATCGGGTCGCCCTCACGGGTCCATTCGTCCGGCATCCGTCACCGCCTCGCACTGACCGGCGGCTCCCTTGAGACTTCAGACCGGGTTACTACTCCCGTTCATCGGTTTACGGCTTTATTATAATCCCGTGTTTTTCGTTTGTCAAGCGTTTATTTCGTTTTTTTATTCAGCAATTCGCATAAAAATTTTATCGCCTCGGCGTATCCTTCAAGTCCATGTCCCACAATCGAGGTCTCGCACGCGGCCCTGACGTAGGAGATCCGCCTGAAGTCCTCCCTCTTGCCGACGTCGGATATATGGACCTCGACCGCGGGCAATCCGACCGCCTTCAGCGCGTCGAGGATAGCGACGGAAGTGTGGGTGTACGCGGCGGGATTTATGACGATCCCGTCCGCATCGCCGTACGCCGCGCCGATCCTGTCGACAATGTCGCCCTCGTGGTTCGACTGGAAGACCTCGACCTCAACGCCGAGCTCACGCGCCGTTTCGTTTATGAGGTCAACGAGATCGGAATACGTTTTTTTGCCGTAAATATCGGGTTCGCGTATACCGAGCAGATTGAGGTTCGGTCCGTTGATAACGAGAATTTTCATTTCAGCCTCCGAGTTTTTCGATTATAAGATCCGCTGTCTTTTCGGGATCTCCGTCGTTTGAGACGTTCATGTCGCTTATCTTTTCATACAGCGGCGCGCGCTCGGCGAGCATCATTTCAAGGTCCGCGTTTTCGGAAAGCGGTCTTCCCTCTCTTGCGAGGTCTTCGATCCTTCGCGTGAGATAAACGACCGTTCCGTTCTGACGGAGCGGGTCGAAGTTGTCGGGCCGTTTTACGATCCCTCCGCCCGTCGTGACGACGGTTGAGGTGAGTTTGCCCGATGCTTTCGCGGCTTCGGTTTCGAGGGCGCGGAATTTCTTTTCTCCGTATTTTTCAAATATCGCGGGAATTGTCTCGCCCGTTTCCTTTTCGATCAGTTCATCCGTATCGACGAGCTTTTTCCCGAGCTTGAGGGCGAGTATCCGTCCGACCGTCGTTTTGCCGCACCCGGGCATACCGACGAGGACGACGTTTCCGACTTCTCTTTTAAGCGCGCCGTATACTTCGTCTGCGACGGAATCGTCTTTTTCTGCCCCGAGGAAGAGGTCGGAACTCTTTTTCGCCTGAGCAACGAGCATATAAAGCCCTCCCGCGTGCGGGACCGAAAGGCGTTCCGCGTCGAGGAGAAGCTTCGTCTTCACCGGGGTGTAAATAGGATCGAACACACCCGAGAGACGCGGAAAAAGGGAAAGATCGACGGGGCAGGCGCCGTTTTCGGGATACATGCCGACGGGCGTCGCGTTGACGATTATACCGGCGTCGGAATGGCGCGTGATATTATCGTAGTTGTTTTCCCCGCGTCGCGATACCGTGACGATATTCCCCGCGCCGAGGTCCGAAAGCACGGCCCTGACGGCTCCCGCCGCGCCTCCGTCGCCGAGTACGAGACATTTTTTACCCGCGACTTCTATCCCGCTTCTTGTAACGGTGGTGAGAAATCCGAAATAATCCGTGTTTTCGCCGTAAATCTTATCCCCGCGGCGGACGAGGGTGTTCACCGAGCCGCATTTTTCGGCGGTCGCGGACACTTCGTCGGCGAGACGGTACGCCGTCTTTTTGTACGGGATGGTCACGTTGAGTCCGTCCCAATCGCCCGAGAGAATGAATTCTTCCGCTTCTTCGGGCTCTTTTTCGAAAAGCGAGTAGTCGTAACCGCCGAGAAGAGCGTGTATCCTCGGCGAGTGGCTGTGAGAGAGCGATCTCCCGAGCAGACCGAAACGATCCATTACCGGACCTCCGAATAACTGCCGAGATATTTGAACTGCTCACTGCAGTCGTACAGCTCGCGCATGAGTTTGACGAACTCGTCCGAGTAGACGGACGTTTCGAGGTCGAAGTAGAACGAGAACTCGAAATCGCGTCCGGGGATCGGGCGGCTCTCGAGTTTCAGAAGGTTGATCCCGAGCGCGTAAAAGCGCGAGAGGGCTTTGTAAAGCGAGCCGGGTTTGTGAGGAAGGACCATCATGAGACTCGTTCTGTCGGCTCCGGGATAGATCTCGAGGCTCTTTGAGATCGTTACGAATTTAGTGTGGTTGTTGTCGCTGTCCTCGATGCCGCGGGAGAGACAGTCGAGACCGTAAATCTCCGAGCAAGCGAACGATGCGATCGCCGCCGCGTCGCGTCTGCCCGAGGAAGCGACTTCTTCGGCGGCCGCCGCGGTGTTGGTACAGCGCGTTACGGTCACGCCGTCGCCGAGAGAGCGGAGAAATTCAGAGCACTGGCTTATCGCCTGCTCGTGGGAAAAGACCTCTTTGATATCGGACAGCGAGACGCCGCGAGGAGCGAGCAGGCAGTGCTCGATTCGGACGTCGGTCGATCTGACGATCTTGAAATCGTTCGATATCATCAGATCGTATACTTTTTTGACAGAACCCGCGACGGTGTTCTCGAGCGGGAGAACGCCGTATTTGCAAAGTCCTTTGGAAACGGCGGAGAATACGCCGTCGAAGTTTTTGAAATAGACGATCGAGGGCGTTTTGAACATCTTGTCGCAGGCGATCCCGGAATACGCGCCCTCGACGCCCTGACAAGCGACGGCGGCGGTTTCGGGAAACAGTTTCGGCGTGTTTTCGATCGCGTCCGCTATTTCTGTGACGACCGGGGGATCCTCCGTCACTATCGACTGCTGCCTCGACCGGCTGATCTCGAAGATCAGCGAGTACAGGACGGTCATATACCGCCTGAGTTCGGGGTCCGATTTCTCCGCGATATCCGCGAGTTTCTGCCTTTCGCGGCGCGGGTCGTATACGGGTATCCCGTTCTCCTTCTTATATTCGGCGATGTCCGCCGCTGCGTTCATTCTCTTTTCAACGAGAGCGCAGAGTTCCTCGTCGATCGAGTCGATCTTTTCTCTCAGTTCCGCAATATCCATATTCACTCCGTTTTAAGAATTCGCCCGTCGGTAAGAAGGGCGTCGAGGATCGCGATCGCGCACGCGGATTCGACCGCGGGGACCGCGCGCAGGACGACGCACGGGTCGTGGCGTCCTTTTACCGTTAATTTGACGTTTTCAAGAGTCTTAAGATCGACGCTGTCCTGTTCTTTGGCGATCGACGGGGTCGGCTTGAACGCCGCGCGGAATACGAGAGGCGCGCCGGACGTGATACCGCCGAGGATACCTCCGTGATCGTTCTTTGTCGTTGTTACAATGCCGTCTTTCACGACGAACGGGTCGTTGTTTTCGGAGCCGCGCATCCTCGCCGCGGAGAAGCCCGCTCCGAACTCGATCCCCTTTACGGCGGGGATAGCGAAGACGGCGGAGGAGATAAGACTTTCCATCCCGTCGAAAAGCGGTCCGCCGACGCCCGCGGGCAATCCCCCGGCGACACACTCGACGACCCCTCCGACGGAATCGCCGTCGGCTTTCGCTTTTGCGATAACTTCTTTCATAGCGTCTATACTATCCGATACTCCGCCGATCTCGACCGGTTCGGCGTGAACGGTGATCCCGTTTTTCGAAAGAAGTCCGATCGCGAGCGCGCCCGCGGCGCAGAGTGGAGCGGTCATCCTTCCGGAAAACGGTCCGCCGCCCGCCATGTTATACCCGTCGCCGTATTTTACGCGCGCGGCGTAGTCGGCGTGGCCTGGACGCGGAACGTTTCTGACGTTATCGTAGTCGGAGGAGCGTACGTCGCGGTTTTTTATCTCCGCTCTTATCACCCCGCCTGTCGTGACGCCGTTTTCGACGCCCGAGAGGAATTCGGGGATATCGTCCTCGCGGCGGGAGGTCGAAAGCGCGTCTCTTCCCGGCGCGCGGCGGCTCATGAATTCAGAAAGAGCGTCCGAGTCGAGCATGTATCCCGCGGGAAATCCTTCGATCTCGACTCCGATCGAAGGCGCGTGGGATTCTCCCCACACCGTCACGCGGAGCGTCTGTCCGAAAGAACTCTTCATTTCGATCCCTCCGTTATCTTCACGCTGCCTCCGAGTTTTTGAAAGTCGCCCCAAAAACCGGGATACGATTTGGAAACCGACTCCGCGCCGGAAAGCGTGATCTCGCCCGACCGGACCGACGCGACGGCGACCGCCATCGCGATACGGTGATCGCCCCACGAATCCGCCGAACCGCCGGGAAGTTTTTCCCTGCCCTGAATGACAAGTCCGTCTTCAGTCTCTTTAATATCCGCTCCGAGCGCGCCGAGCGACGAAGCAAGCGCCGCGAGGCGGTCCGATTCCTTTATCCTGAGCCGCGACGCTCCGCGAATGACCGTCACTCCCTTTGAGACCGCCGCCAGAGCGGCTACGGGCGGAACGAGATCGGGGACGTCCGACGCGTCGAGTTCGACACCGTGAAGATCGCCGACTGAAACGGTGACCGCGTCTCCTTTGGCCTCAACGGATGCGCCCATCCCGCGCAGTATTTCGACGATCGCGCGGTCTCCCTGACGCGAAGGAAACGACAGTCCCGTGACGGTGATCCCGCCGCACGCGGCTCCGGCGCAGAGCCAGAACGCCGCACCGGACCAGTCGCCTTCCGCGGCGACCGATCCCGGGCTTCTGAGTTTGCCCGAAACGGTTATCGCGCCGTTTTTGAATTCCGTTTGGATCCCAAAACGCGAGAGCGAGTCGAGCGTCATTTCTATATAGCCCGCAGACTCGGTTTTGCCTAGAAGGCAGACGGATCCGCCGCCCGATACTGCGAGGGCGAAGAGAATGCCAGAGATATATTGAGAAGAAACGTCCGAACGAATCGCGTATTCGTTTCCCGACAGTTTGCCGCTGACGCGCAGAACGCCGTTTTTCGGATTTTCAAATCGGGCACCGTGTGCGGAAAGCGCTTCAATAAGCGGCTCCATCGGCCGACTGCCGAGCCTTCCCTCCGTTATGAAATCCGTCTCGACGCCGAGTGAAGCCGCAACGGGAACGAGAAAACGGAAAGTCGATCCGCTTTCGCCCACGAACAGTTCGGCCTTTTCGGGAACGGACTTCACGGGCGTTACGGTTACGCCGCCGTCATCCCGCTCGATGCAGGCGCCGAGCGCGGAAATGCAGCGCATTGTCGCCTCAACGTCGTCGGGCAGTTCCCCGCGCGCGGATATCCGCGTCTTCCCGTCGGCGAACGCCGAGCAGATCAGGACGCGGTGCATATCCGATTTTGACGGTACTGCGGCGATCTCTCCGAAGAGCGGTCCGCCTTTGATTTCTGCTGTCATATCGTTCTCCGGCGAGTCAAAGACCCGCTTTCATCAGTCCTGTGAGTTCTTCTTTGTTCATCGGGACGAGTTTGCACTTA
>JAFWPR010000022.1 GCA_017545225.1 Clostridia bacterium | reverse complement strand
TCAAACTCCCCGATGCGGGAAGCATAAAGCCGTTCCCGGACAAGGCGAAATTCCCGGACTGGGCTGTCGCCAATATCGAGACGCTGCAGAAGACGGGTCTCGTCAAGGGCGACAACCTCGGCAACTTCAACCCGGGCAGCAAGATGACGAGAGCGGAGATCGCGACAGTCACGATGAGATTCGTCGAGGCGGTCGAGGCACAGCTGGGCGACAGAACGCTCAGAGAGATCGTTGAAGGGTATCTGGACGAAAACCTCTGCATCGCTCACACCAAACTCGACGTTACTTTCAACTACAGCGGCAGTCTGACCGAGGAAAATCTCTCGGCGCTTCTGAAGAGCGAGATGGGACTCGGAGACGAAGTGACCGTCACTTTCAACTGCGATTTTGACGCTTCGTTCAAGGGAGAAGAAAACTATGGCGGAATGGGCGACAGCGGAGCCGGCGTATTGCTTCCCAGCGCGCAGAATTTCTTCTGGCCGACATCCGCGACGTCCGTCACGTTCAAGAACGAAGAGACAGGCGACGCCTACACTACCGAGATCGACTTCTCATTCCATAAAGTTCTTTGCTCGGCCGAAATCAAAGGCGGCAAGTATGCGAACGGTGTGAGATCTCTATGCCCGGACGACTGGGACAAGACGTTCCACGGCGCGGAGGCCTCTCTCGAGGCATTCAAGGGCACCGCGGATAGTCCGTACGATTTCGGTTCCGCTTTGACGGTCGGAGCCATTGAAGAAGCGGCCCGAGCGGCAACCGGACTTAAAAACGAGACCAAATATCCGTTCTTCATTACCGGTTTTGACCCGACAAAGACCGAAGAAGGAATGACAATAAACTTCGGATTCATAAACAGAGACAAAGAAATTCCCGAAAATGTCCTCGACCTCATCTACGTTGAGACGTTCATCAAGGGAACGCATCGGACGCTTGCTGAAAAGATTGACGACTATCTTGATGAGAACAACTGCATTGCGCACACCAAACTCGACTATACATTCAATTACAGTTCGAGTCTTACCGCCGAATCGCTCGGCGCACTCCTTAAAAAAGAGATCGGGCTCCCGGACACTGTTGAGGTCGACTTTGACTGTGACTTTAACGAGTTTAAGGACGGATATTCTCAGAGCGGAGACGGCGGATACGGTTCCGCTCCTGCGGGCAACGCGTTCCACTGGGCGGATACCGTTGACGTGACGTTTACGGATACCGCAACGGGTGAGGAATATGCGGTCGCGATCGACTTTTCGATCCGTAAAGTCCTCTGCTCCGGCGAACTCGGGTATCCGGGAGGCGTGAAATCTCCTTGCCACGAGGATTGGAACGGCGCTTTCCACGCGCTTGAGAATAAACTCGCTCCGTTCAAGAATTCCGGCGACGACGTTCTCGACTATGAAGGGGATCTTACTCCCGAGGGACTTGAAGCCAAAGCCCGTGAACTCACCGGTCTCACCGGTGCGGTGAACGAAAGAGATTATCCGTTCTTCATTGTCGGATACGACGCGGGAAAGGTCAACACAGGCATGGGCATCACGTTCGGCTTCATCAACAGGAGCGATTTCGTACCGGACGGCGATTACCTGGAGCTGATCTACGTTTCCACCTATATCAGACAGATTCCCGTGATCGAACCCGGCGTCGACCTTGACGCCGCCCTCGACGAATTTCTCGACACGTACGATTGCTGGGTCCACCCCAACACGATCCACACGACCCATACGTCCGGCAGAGTTTTCACGACCGAGGACCTCTCGAAACTTTTCGTAGAGGTCATGGGACTCGATCCGGAGATCTATTCCGTAGAGTTCGACGGATTTACCGGCGATCCCGGCAACGGCGACGGCGAGTTCGTTATGACTTCAAAATTCGATATGTGGCTGGTCAACAAACAGACCGGCGAAGAGAGCAAAAAAGTCGGACGCTATATCTGGAGCCGCAAGTGCCTGTATTCCGGCGTACTCGCCATGTACGTGTGCGGCGACGTAGCTGATTACTGGCCAGATGCTGAGGATAAGTTCGACGAGCTGGTATGCGGCGAGTGTTACGACTCGCTTGAAGAAAATCTGATCCACGTTCTCACCCCGTCTCTCGATGCTTTCAACGAGGAATCGATCAAAGCGATGATTTCCGAATACATCGAAGGAACCGACGGCGTCATCATAGTGCCGATCGAAGGCCGTGACGACGTTATAATCTTCGCTTACGCCGAAACAGAGACCGAGGTCATTGAAATCACCGTCGGTTACGTTCTGAGTCCGGTCGTCGATCCTTCCGTCGAAAAGCCTACTTTGACCGCAGAACACCATTGACGGATAATCAGGTTATAGCAGATATCATTGTTCTCCGTTCCCCATCCCGGGGAACGGAGAACTTTTTTCGGATGAACCGTTTGTTAAGTTTCATCCGTTTCTCTTGACTAACACCCTCTGCAGGGTATAATATAACGTGATCGATAAGTATTGGGGGACCCGATATGATAAAGCTTGAAGGAATAGTAAAGGAATACCGTCTCGGAGACGAGAGGATACGCGCTCTCGACGGCGTGACCGTCGGCTTCAGGAAGAACGAGTTCGTTGCGATACTCGGCCCGTCCGGGTGCGGCAAAACGACTCTTCTCAATATTCTGGGCGGACTCGATCGCTACGACGGCGGGACTCTCACCGTCCGAGGCAAATCGACCGAAAAGTTCACCGAGGCGGACTGGAACGCCTACCGCAACCATTCCGTCGGATTCGTTTTTCAGAGCTATAACCTTATCCCTCATCAGACGGTCCTTGAAAACGTCGAGCTTTCCCTCACTTTGTCGGGTATTTCAAAAAAGGAAAGAAGAGAAAGAGCGAAAGAAGCGCTCTGCCGCGTAGGGCTCTCCGACCAGCTCCGCAAAAAGCCGAATCAGCTCTCCGGCGGACAAATGCAGCGCGTCGCGATCGCCCGTGCAATCGTCAACGATCCGGATATCGTCCTCGCGGACGAACCGACGGGCGCGCTCGACTCCGAGACGAGCGTCCAGATAATGGAGATACTGAAGGAGATCTCGTCCGACCGCCTCGTCGTGATGGTAACTCACAACCCCGATCTCGCGCGCGACTATTCGACCCGTATAATCCGTCTTCTCGACGGGAAGGTGACTGACGACAGCGATCCGTTCGACGGTGCGGAAGACGAACCGGAGGTACAGACCGGAAGCGTTAAAAAGCCGGCGATGTCGCCGCGCACCGCGCTGTCTTTATCGTTGAAAAACCTGCTCACGAAAAAAGGCCGCACGTTCATGACGGCGTTCGCGGGATCTATCGGCATCATAGGTATCGCGCTGATCCTTTCGGTATCGACCGGTACGAACAGATATATAAACAAAGTTCAGGAGGACACCCTCTCCGAATATCCGATAACGATACGGGCAGAGTCCGTCGATATGTCGGGACTCATCTCGTCCCTGATGGGAGCAGGCTCCGTGTCGGACGAACAGAGGGCAGAGAGCGGCGGCGACCGCGTTTTCTCGGGCAACGTCCTTTACGACATGACGAATTCTCTCGCGTCGGTCAAGACGGAGGTCAACAACCTCTCCCTATTCAAAAAATACGTTGAGGAAAACGAAGATTTCAAAAAATACACAAGTGCGATAAGATACGGCTACGACGTAGGACTCAAAGTATACTCGAAAGACCCCGACGGCGTGATAGTCTCCTCGGATATGAACGAGTTGATGGAGGCTGTCATGAAGGAGATGGGCGCCTCGGACGAGTTGAGTTCCGTCTATTCATCGTCGATGTATACCTCCATGGCGGGGTTTGATCCGTGGGCCGAGATGCTTCCGGGCGAGGACGGCGAGGCAGTCAGCGAATCGGTGAAATCCGGATACGAACTGCTGAGCGGAAAATGGCCGGAGAAGTTCGACGAGGTCGTTCTCGTCGTCGACCGTCAGGACAGGATCAGCGACTACGTTCTGTATTCGCTCGGCTTCAAACCGTTCGAGGAAATGGTAAGGATCGTTGAAGCGTCGGTAGCCGGAGAGCCCGTCGAGAATGATTCCGTTTCCGACTGGGGTTACGACGAGATAATCGGCAGAGAATTCCATATGGTCCTCCTGCCTGACAGGTACGCAAAGCAGGAAGACGGAACGTGGGTCGATCTTACCGAAACGGAAACGGGCCTTTCGTTCCTTTACGGCAGCGAAGATCTTATGACGCCTCTCCGCATCGTCGGCATCGTCAGATCGGGCGAGAGCGGCATGTCCTCCATGCGCGGCGCGACCGTTCTTTATACGTCCGCTCTTACCGATTTTATAATAGAAAAAACGGCTGAAAAAGAACTTCTCCGGTCTCAGCTCGCCGACCCGGAAACGGACGCGATATCGGGTCTGCCGTTCAAAAAGGACGGGGACGACACGAAAGAGACGGTCGCCGCGGTGAGAGAATATCTCTCGGGACTCGGCGACGCGGAACGCGCGGCGGCATACGCCTCGCTGATGTCGATCCCTACGCGTGAATACCTCGAATCCGCCGTGAAGTCAGCGCTTGAAAATTACTCCAGAGAACAGATAGAAGCTCTTCTGAACGAGGCGTATTCGTCGAGAATGGGCGTCACGGATCTTGATTCCGTGAAAGAGTATCTCTCGAAAATGAGCGACGAGGAATTGAACGAAGCGTTCCGCACGCTGACGGAACAAACGCTCACGGCCGAATTCGCCGCCGAGGTCGGAAAACAGCTGGGATCTATGACGATGGATCAGATAATCGCGGCGGTCGATCCCGACGCGCTGCCCGACGACGTTCTTCTCACGTACGCGGAGCGGTATATGCCCGACCCGTATTCATCGTCTACGTACGAGGATAATCTGAAACTTCTCGGCTACGTCGACCGCGAAAGCCCCGATACGATCGAGCTGTTCTCGGACAGGTTCGCCGACAAGGACAGGATCGCGGAACTGATCGACGAATACAACGAAAAAGCAGTCAAAGACGAGGACAAAATAACGTACACGGATTACGTCGCGCTTATCATGTCCTCGGTCTCGACCGTCATCAACGCGATAACTTACGTGCTTATCGCATTCGTCGCGATATCGCTCGTCGTTTCTTCGATAATGATCGGTATCATAACCTACGTTTCCGTTCTGGAGAGAACGAAGGAGATCGGCATACTCCGCGCGATAGGCGCGTCGAAAAAGGACGTCTCCCGCGTATTCAACGCCGAGACGGTCATCGTCGGGTTCTTTGCGGGCGTCTTCGGCATACTCGTGACGTTTCTTCTGACGATCCCGATCAATATCATAATTCACTCTCTTACGGGTATCTCCACGCTCAGCGCGCAGCTTCCGCTTCTCGGTGCCGTCATCCTCATCGCCGTCAGCGTTCTTCTGACGCTGATAGCGGGGCAGATCCCCTCGAAGATCGCGGCGCGCAAGGATCCGGTCGAGGCGCTGAGATCGGAATGATAAAAACTTATTGACAAATCAACCGGCCGGTGATACAATTACCGGAGAAGAGACGGGTTCGCCCGTCGGGAGGAATAACGATGATCCTTACCGCTCGATTTTCAGCATATTATTATTTCTATTACCGCTTTACCGGGTAATAGTGATTTGTGCTGCTGTCGGGACAGGATTGTAGAATAAGACGATCAAGCAGGAGCCGCACGGTCACTTTAGCCCGCGGTTCCTGTTTTCATTTTTTGAGAGGAGAAAGATCATGATCACGGTATTGAAGCCGGGCACGTCTCCGGCGCAGAGAGACCAGCTTATCGTTTGGCTGAGAGAGCAGGGGCTTGACGTCCACGTTTCCGAGGGAAGCGATTATACTGTCCTCGGCCTTATAGGCGACACCTCGCACGTCGATATGGACCTCATCGGTTCTCTCGACATCGTCGAGTCCGTAAAAAGGGTTACGGAGCCGTATAAACAGTGCAGCAGAAAGTTCCACCCCGAGGATACCGTCGTCGACGTAGGCGGCGTAAAGATCGGCGGCGGCAATTTCGCCGTGATCGCGGGCCCGTGTTCCGTCGAGAGCGAGGAGCAGATCATCGCCGTCGCGAAGGCGGTCAAGGCGTCGGGCGCGACGCTTTTGAGGGGCGGCGCGTTCAAGCCGCGCACCTCGCCTTACGATTTCCAGGGACTCAAGGCGGACGGCATCGAACTGCTGCTCGAGGCGAAGAAAGAGACCGGTCTCCCTATCGTTACCGAGATCATGAACGCCAATCACCTTCCGCTTTTCGAAGACGTCGATCTGATCCAGGTCGGCGCGAGAAATATGCAGAATTTCGAGCTGCTCAAAGAACTCGGAAAGACGGACAGACCGATCCTTCTGAAACGGGGTCTCGCCAACACTCTCAAGGAACTCCTCATGAGCGCGGAGTACATTATGGCTGGCGGAAACGACAGGATCATCCTCTGCGAACGCGGTATCCGCACGTTCGAGACGTACACGAGAAACACGCTCGATATCTCGGCGGTCCCGATGCTCCACGAGCTGACCCATCTGCCCGTTATCGTCGACCCGAGCCACGCGACGGGTCTCAACCGTCTCGTCGAACCGATGGCGATGGCGGCGGCCGCGTGCGGAGCGGACGGGATCATGATCGAGGTCCACAACGATCCGCCGCACGCACTCTGCGACGGCGCGCAGTCGCTCACCCCCGAACAGTTTGACAGAGTCGCCGGCAAGATCGCCGGTATCAGAGAGATATTCAGGAAATGAAAGAAGAAAAAGAAACGGCAGGTACGGTCGGCGTCGTCGGCCTCGGGCTGATCGGCGGCTCAGCCGCCAAAGCGTACAAAAGAGCCGGTTGGCGCGTATACTGCGCGGACCGCGACCGCTCCGTCGTCGGGTTCGCGGAACTCTCGGGCGCTGTCGACGGCGAACTCGACGAACAAACGCTGAACCTGTGCGAACTGGTCATTATCGCCCTGTATCCCGCGGACGCGGTAAAGTATCTTCGTGATAATTCGGAAAAACTCGCGGGCAAACTGGTCGTCGACTTCTGCGGGACGAAAAAAGACGTATGCCGGGCGGGTTTTGAAGAAGCGGGAAAGAGCGGATTCACGTTTGTCGGAGGTCACCCCATGGCGGGCACGCACAATTCCGGTTTCAAGTATTCGGACGCGGATATGTTCCGCGGCGCTCCGTTCGTGATAGTACCTCCGGTGTTCGACGATATGTCGCTTCTCGACCGCGTCAAAAAGGCGCTGTCGCCTCTCGGAATGAAACGCTTTTCCGTCACCACGGCGGAAGAACACGACAAACTCATAGCGTTCACCTCGCAGATGGCTCACGTCATTTCAAGCGCGTATATCAAGAGTCCGACCGCCGCCGCCCACAAGGGTTTTTCGGCGGGAAGCTACCGCGATATGACGCGCGTCGCATGGCTCAACCCCACGATGTGGGCGCAGCTTTTCATAGAGAACAAAGACAATCTTCTCCCCGAGATCGAATCTTTCATCGGGGAACTCGAAAAATACAAAGACGCCCTCGAAAAAGAGGACAAAAAAGTTCTCGAGGGACTTCTCGAAGAGGGAAAAAAGAGGAAAGAGGAGGTCGACGGATGAAGACGGTAAGAGTAGCGGCGTCGTCTCCGTACGACGTCGTCATCGGACGCGGTATCCTTGACCGCGCGGGAGAACTCATCCCCGCGGACGGCGCGAAGATCGCCGCCGTCGTCTCCGACGACACGGTTTTTTCGCTTTACGGGGAAAGAGTCGTCAGATCGCTTGAAAAAGCGGGTCTTGAAGTCGTTTCGTTCGCTTTTCCTCACGGCGAAAAGTCGAAAAACGGCAGAACGTTTCTCGAAATACTGGAGTTCTTCGCCTCACGCTCGCTCTCCAGATCCGATATCGCGGTAGCTCTCGGCGGAGGCGTCGTCGGCGATATCTCCGGTTTCGCGGCAGCTTCGTATCTGCGCGGGATAAAATACGCGCAGATCCCGACTACGCTCCTCTCGGCGGTCGACTCGTCCGTCGGCGGCAAATGCGCGATCGACCTCGAATCGGGGAAGAATTTGGCAGGCGCTTTTCATCAGCCCGCCTCCGTCGTCTGCGATCCCGATACTCTCGGCACGCTGCCGCCGGAAGTTTTCTCTGAGGGGTGCGCCGAAGCGCTCAAGTACGGTATTATCACCTCGCCCGAACTGTTTTCTCACATAAACGAAAAAGGAAAAGATTTCGACAGGGAATACGTTATCTCCGAATGTGTTTCGATCAAGGCGGATATCGTCCGCCGCGACGAGTTCGACCTCGGCGAACGCGCTCTTCTCAACCTCGGCCACACCTTCGGCCACGGAGTCGAGAGGGCGACCGGTTTCGGTATCTCACACGGAGCCGCCGTCGCAATAGGTATATCGACGGTCGCGCGCGGCGCGGAAAAGCTCGGCATTTCCGAAAAGGGAACGCCCGACGCGATCGCATCCGCTCTTGAAAAACTTTCGCTGCCCGTCGCGTGTCCTCCGGGACTCGACGTTGAAGCGGTTTTAGAGGCTTTGACTCACGACAAAAAAAGACGCGGCGAGCTGACCACCGTCGTTATACCCGAAAAGATAGGTAAGTGCAAACTCGTCCCG
>JAFWPR010000021.1 GCA_017545225.1 Clostridia bacterium | reverse complement strand
TCATAAGCGTCGGTGAGCAGGATATCGTCCTCATCAAAGAAGTAAGACCCGGAACGGACATCCAGGAGATCGAGACGATCGCGCGCTCCCTCTCCGACACGCTCTCCTCCGAGTCGTTCGTCAAGGTCTCGATCGGTATCGGTACGGCGGTCAGCAACATCAAGGATCTCGCCCGCTCGTACAAGGAGGCGCAGGTCTCCCTCGAAGTCGGGAAGGTGTTCGACACCGAAAAGACGATCGTCAGCTACGAAAACCTCGGCATCGGCAGACTGATCTACCAGCTTCCGACGACGCTGTGCGAAATGTTCCTGCAGGAAGTTTTCAAGAACGGTTCGCTCGACGCGCTCGATAACGAGACGCTTCAGACGATCCAGTGCTTCTTCGAGAACAACCTCAACGTCTCCGAGACGTCGAGAAAACTCTTCGTCCACAGAAACACGCTCGTGTACCGCCTCGAGAAGATCCGCAAACTCACCGGTCTCGATCTGCGCGAGTTCGATCACGCGATCACTTTCAAGGTCGCGCTAATGGTCAAGAGGTACCTCACCACCAAGCCCGTAAAATTCTGATCCGGGCGTATAATATCCGTATGAAACGCAGGGATGAAACGACGAAAGCAGCCCCGCTCCCGGGGAGAAAAACGTTTTTTCACTCCCTGCTATGCTTTAGAATGAGGTTCAACAGATGATAGACTTCAAAAACGTTGTTAAAACGTATCCGAACGGTACGGTCGCGCTGAAGGGGATCTCCGTGCACATCGACGACGGAGAATTCGTCTTTATCGTAGGCCATTCCGGAGCCGGGAAAACGACGCTCACGAAACTCCTTCTCTGCGAGGAGAAGCCGACGAGCGGCAACCTGATCGTGGGAGACTACGATCTTTCCCGCATACCGAACTACAAGATCCCCCACTACAGGCGGGGGCTCGGCGTCGTGTTCCAGGATTTCCGTCTTCTTCCGAACAAAACGGTCTACGAAAACGTCGCGTTCGCGATGCGCGTCGTAGGCACCGCGCCCGGCAAGATCAGGCGGCGCGTTCCGGCGATTCTGAACACCGTCAACCTCGCGGACAAGAACAACTCGTTCCCCGACGAAATCTCCGGCGGCGAGCAGCAGCGCGTCGCGCTCGCACGCGCGCTGGCGAACAACCCGAACGTCATCATCGCTGACGAGCCGACGGGCAACATCGATCCGCAGATGTCGCTCGAAATAATGAATCTTCTCATGAAGATCAACAAGCTCGGCAAAACGGTCATCGTCGTAACGCACGAGAGAGAACTCGTGAACTACTACAAGCAGAGAGTCATCATGATCAAAGACGGCGTCATCGTCGAAGATAAGTTGGGAGGGACGTACGAATGAGAAGATACAATCCCTTCTATTTCATAGCGGAGGCGCTCAAGTCCCTGAAACGCAACGGCGTCATGACGTTCGCTTCGATCGCGGTCCTCATGAGCTGCCTCGTCGTCGTCGGAGGATTCTTCCTCCTCGTCTACAACATCGACGTGAACCTCGAGAACTTCGGCGTGATGAACAAGATCGAGGTGTTCTCCGAGTTCGACGCAAGCCCCGCGGAGCTTGAAAAGCTCGAAAAGGACATCAGGGCGCTCGACAACGTCGCGGACGTCATACACACGACGAAGGAACAGAGACTCGCCGCGATAAAGGAAACGTATCAGGCGTACGAGGACATCACGGACGAGGAGAACCCGCTTTCCGACTCCTTCGAAGTAACGTATTCCGACAACTCGAAGGTCCCCGATCTCGTCCACCAGCTGAACAGTCTGGAGGGCGTCAGAAAGATCAACAACAGATATGACCTCGCGAAGAAGATCGAGAATTTCAAGCACACCGTTATGATGATCTTCATCTGGTTCCTTGCGATCCTTTTCGTAGTCAGCCTGTTCATAATCGTGAACACGATCAAGCTCGCTCTGTCCTCGAGAAAGAAAGAGATCGAGATAATGAGATACGTCGGTGCGTCGAAGTGGTTCATAACGCTTCCCTTCATCATCGAAGGAATTCTGATCGGCGCGGTCTCCGGAGTCCTTTCGTTCTTTATCGTCAAGGCGGTCTACTCCGTCGTGACGAAGCAGATGGCGGACGTGCTCCAAATGCTCATCGTCGTGGATTTCAATACGATCGGCACGCCGCTCGTGTTCGCTTTCCTCGGCATCGGTATCCTGACGGGTATCATCGGAAGCTTCATCTCGATCACGAAGCATCTGAACACCTGACGGACGCCCTTTTCCCGAAAGGAGTACCCTTATGAAAAAACGCAAACTGCGAATATGCCTGATCGCGCTTCTGCTCGCGGCGGTCTGTGTCTTTTCGTGTCTCTTCGTTCCGTCGTCGGCCGAAGGATCCGACGCAAAGGTCCAGTCATACGAGGAACAGATGCAGGACCTGCAGAAAAAGCAGGAAGAAGCTCAGGCGCGGATAGATCAGACAAAAAACGACCTCAGCAACGCGGTAGAATATAAAAGGGCGATCGACGAGACGCTCGAAGTTACGTACTCGAAAGTTGCGCTCGCTCAGGATATGCTCGCCGAACTCGACGTCAAGATCGCTGACAAGGAAGCGGAGATCGTGAAGCAGAGCGAAATAATCTCCGAGAGGCGAGAACAGTTCAAAAAGAGGATGGTCTCGATCGCGGACGACGGATCGTTTTCAAACCTGTCGCTCCTTCTGAGCGCGGGAAGCATGACCGAATTCCTCACGATCTACGACAGCGTGTCCTCGATCCTCGCTTACGATAAAAGAGTTATGAACGAACTCGAAACGGCGAAAGCGGCGCTCGTCTCCGCAAAGGACGAACTCGAAGCGGCGAAGACCGCGCAGGAAAGCGCGCTGACCGAACTTCAGAATTCCACGGCATACTTCAACGAGCTTTCAGCGGAGAGTTCAAACGCCATAAACGCGCTCTCGAAAAACGAGGCGGAACTCGAACAGACCTATCAGTATTACCAGAATCAGGAACAGCAGATCGCCGCGGAACTGCAGGCGTACGTAAAAGAACTGCAGGCGCAGCAGGAGCGGCAGGCGCAGCAGCAACAGCAGGCGCCCGTATACTACGGAGACGGCACGTATATGTGGCCGCTCGACGGATATAACACGATCTCCTCCGGATTCGGCAACAGATACATCGAGCAGTACGGCCTGTCCGGATTCCACCGCGGCATCGACATCCCGGCCGACGCCGGCACGCCGATCCACGCGTGCAGTTCCGGCACGGTCCTGCGCAGCGAGTTCCACTACAGCTGGGGCAACTACGTTCTCGTCGACCACGGCGGCGGGTTCTGCACTCTCTACGCGCATATGACGACGAGATCCGTTTCCGCGGGGCAGGTCGTCTCCAAGGGCGAGATCCTCGGTACCGTCGGTCAGACCGGCCACGCGTACGGAAACCATCTGCACCTCGAATACTGGATCAACGGCGAAGTTTGCGACCCGACTCAGATGTTCTATTGATACCGAAAAGAGGCATACCGAATTAAATGAAAAAAAGAATCTCGATCCCCGTTTTTATCGCCGTCATCCTTTTCGCGTGCCTTATCACCTTTCAGATAACCGCGGTGGCGATGATGAGCGCGTACCGGAACTCCGGGACCGATACGCCTTCGTCTCCCGCACAGACGGACGATAAGGCGGATAACTCCGATTTCATCGCGCGGGTCACCGAAAAACTCACCGAACTCGACTCGGAATACAGAAGTCTTTATATCGGAGAGCTCGACGAAGACGAACTGATCAACGGAGTCATGCTCGGATATATCTACGGGACGGGCGACGAATTCGCCGAATATTACGACGAAGAAAGTTACAAAACGTTCATGGAGGACCTCTCCGGCGAAGGCGAAGGAATAGGCATCAGCGTCATCTACAACACCGAGCGCGACTGTATCGAAATACTCAATATCTTCCCCGATTCGCCCGCTTCCGATTCCGGCCTCATGGTCGGCGACTTAATCGTGAGCGTCGGCGAGGATAAAGAACCGGTCTCGGAGATGGGTTACTACGTGGCGATATCGCGACTGCGCGGCAAAACCGGAACGGAAGCGGTATTCACCGTCTCGCGCGGCGACGGAGAACTCATTGACTTCAAAATCACCCGCGGCCCGTTCGTCGAGGTCAACGTATACTCTCACGTCTGGGGCCCCGATCCCTCGATCGGCGTGGTCAGGATCAACGGATTCGACGGGATGACCCCCGTCCAGTTCAGGGAGGCGGTCGAAGGACTGCTCGCGGACGGATGCGAAAAACTGATCCTCGACGTCAGGAACAACCCGGGCGGCGAGCTTAACTCGATCATCGCGACCCTCGACTATATGCTCCCCGAGGGACCGATCATCCGCATCTTCGACGCGGACGACAATCTCGTCGAGCAGTACGATTCTGACGCTTCCTGCCTCGACGTACCGATGGTCGTAGTCGTCAACCACTCCACGGCGAGCGCCGCGGAACTGTTTACGGCCGCCCTCAGGGATTACGGTATGGCGAAAGTCGTAGGCACGACGACTTACGGCAAGGGCTGCATGCAGACGACCAGAGCGCTTGAGAGCGGAGGAGCGTACTCCGTTACGTACCGGATGTTCAAGCCCCCGTTCTCGGAGAGTTACCACAAGATAGGCATAGTTCCCGACGTCGAGATCGAACTCGACCCCGAACTTGCGGACAAGAGTCTTTACAAGATCACCGACGAAGAAGACAATCAGCTGAAAGCCGCCGCGGAAGCGTTCGGCTCCGACTGATCGCATATAAAAAGACGAAAGGCGGTTTTCAAAATGGAAAACAAGGATGAAAAACTCACTCTTTATACAGCGGAAGGTTTCAAGGCGCTTACCGACGAGCTGACGTTCCTCAAGGGAACGAAACTCGAGGAAGTCAAGAAGAGCCTCGCCGAAGCGAGGTCTTTCGGCGACCTCTCCGAGAACAGCGAGTACGACGAGGCGAAGAACGAGCAGGCGAAAGTCGTCGCGCGCATCAACGAACTCGAAGAGCTCATCAACCACGCGAGAGTCATCGACGAGTCCGAGATGAAAGCGGACGTCGTCAACCTCGGCTCGACCGTCAAAGTCCTCGATATGGCTGAGAAGGAAGAGATCGAATACTCGCTCGTCAGCACGAACGAAGCGAACCCGATGCTCGGCAGGATCTCCGACAGATCTCCCATCGGCTCCGCAATGATCGGCTGCAAGGTGGGCGACGTCATCAAAGTCGACACTCCCGCCGGCGTGCTCAAATTCAAGATCCTCGGTATCGAAAGGTCCAAAGCAACCAACTGACAAGGAGACTTACAATGGCAAACGAACGCGAAAACGCCCCGGAGCAGTCGCTCTCCGAGGTCCTGAAAATAAGAAGAGATAAACTCGCCTCTCTCACAGCGGAGGGGCGTGATCCTTTCAAAATCACGAAATACGGCGTGACTCATCACTCGGACGAGGTCAAGGCGAACTACGCCGCGCTCGAGGGACGGGAAGTTTCCGTCGCCGGCAGACTCATGAGCAAACGCGTCATGGGCAAGGCGTCCTTTTGCCATATCCAGGATAAAACGGGACTCATTCAGGCGTACGTCGCGAGAGACTCCCTCGGCGAAGAGGGATACGCCTCGTTCAAAAAACTCGATATCGGCGATATCGTAGGGCTCGCGGGCACGGTCTTTCAGACGAAGACCGGCGAGATCTCGATCCACGCGACGTCGATCACCCTGCTCTCGAAGAGTCTGCAGGTGCTTCCCGAGAAATTCCACGGTCTGACGAACACCGACCTGCGGTACCGTCAGAGATACGTCGATCTGATCGTCAACCCCGACGTCCGGGATACTTTCGTAAAGCGTTCCCGTATCATTTCGTCGATCAGACGCTTCCTCGATGAAAAGGACTTCATCGAAGTCGAGACTCCGATGCTCGTGGCGAACGCCGGAGGCGCCGCGGCGCGTCCGTTCGAGACGCACTTCAACGCGCTCGACGAGGATCTCAAGCTCCGTATCTCCCTTGAACTTTACCTCAAGAGACTTATCGTCGGCGGACTCGAGAGAGTTTACGAGATCGGCAGAGTTTTCCGCAACGAGGGGCTCGACACGCGCCACAACCCCGAATTCACCTTAATGGAACTCTATCAGGCGTACACCGACTACCACGGAATGATGGACCTGACCGAGGAGATGTTCCGCCACGTGGCGAAGGACGTCCTCGGAACGGAAAAGATCGTCTATAACGGAATAGAAATGGACCTCTCAAAACCGTTCGAGAGGATCACGATGATCGACGCGGTGAAGAAATATTCCGGCGTCGACTGGAAAGAGATCAAGACGCTGGACGAGGCGAGAGCGACGGCGAAGGAACACGGCGTCGCGTTCGAGGAGCGTCACAAGAAGGGCGATATCCTCAATCTGTTCTTCGAGCAGTTCGCGGAAGAGCATCTGATCCAGCCCACGTTCGTGATGGATCATCCGATCGAGATCTCCCCTCTGACCAAGAAAAAGCCCGACGATCCCGAATACGTCGAGCGGTTCGAGTTCTTTATGAACGGCTGGGAGATGGCGAACGCCTACTCCGAGCTGAACGACCCGATCGACCAGAGGGAGCGTTTCGCGGAACAGGAAAAGCAGTTTGCAGCCGGCGACGACGAGGCGAATCACACCGACGAGGACTTTCTCAACGCGCTCGAGATCGGTATGCCGCCGACAGGCGGCATCGGATACGGCATCGACCGCCTGTGCATGCTCTTCACCGACTCGGCGGCGATCAGGGACGTTTTGCTCTTCCCGACGATGAAGACCCAGGGCGAGGCGAAAAACGCCGCGAACAACGCGGCGCAGGCGACCGCGAAAGAGGAAAAAATCGACTTTTCTAACGTCGTGATCGAGCCTCTGTTCGAGGATCAGGTCGATTTCGAGACGTTCTCGAAGAGTGATTTCCGCGCCGTCAAGGTGCTTGAATGCGAAGCGGTGCCTAAGAGCAAAAAGCTCCTGAAATTCACGCTTGACGACGGCACGGGCACGCCCCGGACGATCCTGTCCGGCATACACCCGTTCTACGAGCCGGAGGAACTTATAGGCAAGACGTGCATCGCGATCGTCAACCTCCCGCCTCGCGCCATGATGGGAATCGAGTCCTGCGGTATGCTGATCTCCGCCGTCCACAAGGAAGGCGAGGAAGAAAAGCTCCATCTTCTGATGGTTGATCCGAGCATCCCCGCGGGAGCGAAGCTGTATTAAACGATAATTTCGGAGAAAATATGGAAGAAAAACTGTTTGAATTTCGCTATGAACAGGACGACGCTTTTTTGAAGGACTATCTGAAATTCGCCTATTTCGGAATGCCCGCGCGCCGCGTCATCCTCGCGTTTTACGTCATTTGCTCCGCTGTCCTCGCAGGAGTCGCGGTATATATCACGGTCAAAGTCCCTGCGTCCGCATGGATGTTCTGGGTGCTCGCCGTTTTCTTCATCGCGGTATACGCATGGATAATCATTTTCCGTTATTTTCAGTCGTTCAAGGTCTCACAAAACCGTAAAAAGGAGCTGTACGGCGACAGTCGGATCTTCTGCGAGGGATGGGTGACCGATACGGAAATGTATATCGCAAATACGGGAAACAACTCGGAAAACACCTTCCCCGTTTCGTCCTTCAAAAAGGTCCGCGAAACGAAAACTCTGATCGTAACGGTGACCTCCGCCCGTCTGATGAGCGTTATACCGAAAGACGGCTTCACCAAGGGAACTGCGGAAGAGTTCGTAAAGTTCCTGCACGACAAAGGCGTGAAGTGAAAAGCAACACAAAAAGGGCTCAGCATCGCTGAGCCCTTTTTTCGTGTTCGCTATTTCGTTCCGAAGATCCTGTCGCCGGCGTCGCCGAGGCCGGGAACGATGTATCCGTTCTCATTGAGTTTCTCGTCGACGTGAGCGCAGTAGACCTCGACGTCGGGGTGAGCCTCGGTCAGCGCCTTGATCCCCTCGGGAGCCGCGATCAGGCACATGAACTTGATGTGCTTGCCGCCGCGCTCCTTGATGAGGTTGATCGCGTCCTTGGCGGAGCCGCCGGTCGCGAGCATCGGGTCGCAGACGATGATGAGACGGTTCTCTATGTTCTTCGGAAGTTTGCAGTAGTACTCGTGCGGTTCGAGCGTCACCTCGTCGCGGTACATACCGATGTGGCCGACGCGGGCAGAGGGAACGAGGTTGAGCATCCCGTTCACCATTCCGAGGCCGGCGCGCAGGATCGGCACGATCGCGAGCTTGACTCCGGCGAGCATTTTCGTCGTCGTCGTGGCGATCGGCGTCGTGACCTCTACGTCCTCGAGAGGCAGGTCGCGGAGCGACTCGAAGCACATGAGCATCGTGATCTCCTCGACAAGCGCGCGGAACTGGTTGCTGCTCGTTCTCTCGTCGCGGAGGATCGAGATCTTATGCTGTATCAGCGGGTGGTCAAATATCGTAACGTTATTCATTTCCGTGTCCTTTCGGGTCTCAGTCTTTCTTTTCTTCGCTTGCTTCTTCGACTTTTTCTTCGATTGCCTCTTCAGTTCCGGCTTTCTTTTTGCCCGAAAGAATCAGGTTAGTAATGATACCGAGGATCAGAGCGCAGGCGATATTCGTAAGTTCGATCTCAAACCTTGAGAAGTGGATGACCATTCCGCCGACGCCCGCTATAAGGATAACGGAAACGACAAACAGGTTATGATTATCTCCGAGATCGACTTTCTGGATCATCTTGAGACCGGAGACCGCGATGAATCCGTAAAGCGAGATGCAGACGCCGCCCATTACGCACACGGGAATAGTGGAAAGGAACGTGGTGAACGGAGCTATGAACGCGGCTACGATCGCCAGTATCGAAGTGGTCAGGATCGTCACGACGGAAGCGTTGCCGGAGATCGCCACGCAGCCGATCGATTCGCCGTAGGTGGTGTTCGGGCAGCCGCCGAAGAACGCGCCCGCCATGGAACCGATACCGTCGCCGAGAAGCGTTCTGTGCAGGCCGGGATCCTCAAGCAGATCCTTTTTGATGATGGAGGATATGTTCTTGTGGTCGGCGAGGTGTTCCGCAAAGACGACGAACGCGACCGGAACATACGCGATGGCGATCTTGAGGATATACGAAGCCATAGAACCCGATTCGCCAAACGTGTATCCACCTTTGAACGCGGTAAGGAACGTGAAGTCGGGGAGCCATTTCATATTTGCGAAAGCGGAGAAATCAATGATCTTCATCGCTTCGACGCCGGCTGCGTTTCCGATGACCGTAACGATCGCCGCGATGATATATCCGACGACGATACCGATAATGAACGGGATCATTTTCGCCATCTTCTTGCCGTACACGGAGCAGATCACGACCGTGAGCAGAGTGATCAGAGCGATGGCGATGCAGATCAGAACGTTGAGTCCGTTGCCGGTCGGGCCGACGTGGTAATACTCCTGGGGCACGCCCTTACCGAACGAGTTTGCGATGGCGTTTCCTGAAAGCGAAAGTCCGATGATCGCGACCGTGGGGCCGATAACGACGGCGGGCATGATCTTGTTGATCCATTTAACCCCGGAGAATTTGACTATCAGCGCGATGATCACGTACACCAGACCCGCCATTCCTGCGCCGATCAGGAGTCCGAGATATCCGAGCGACATGGAAACGCCGCCCGCGAACGCAGCGCCCATAGGACCGATGAACGCAAACGAGGAACCGAGGAACACGGGTGATCTGAACTTGGTGAAGAGAAGGTAAACGAGTGTGCCTACGCCAGCTCCGAAAAGGGCGGCGGACTGGGACATGTCGTGACCGACAAGCGCCGGGACGAGGATAGTCGCCGCAAGGATCGCCAGCAGCTGCTGGAAAGCAAACAGCAACGTTTTGCCGAAGCCCGGCCTGTCTTTTACGCCGTAGATGAGTTTCATAAAAACCTCCAAAAAATAAATTTAACTGTTTCGGGTCCCCGTTTCGCGGCATAAAAAAACCCGACGGACGGATAACGATTATCCGGCGTCAGGTGCGAAAACGGGATAAAAACGGAACGGCCGAGGAAAGAGATACGTAGGGACAGGTCAAGCGGGGCAATTCGGACAACTCCTTTTTGGGCTTGACGACCGTCCTGAACATGATCATTATCCTCGTCCTTCGGTTTTTATAAGTATATCAAAACGGGGCTCCCGTGTCAATAAGATAAAGGACACTTTTTTCCCTTTTTTTCAGTTTTGTGACATTTTCATAAAAACGGGTCCCGCCTTTTTATTTCTTGCCTGAGGGGATTTTTTTACAATTTTAATCTTGCAAGCGGGGACGCCGTATAGTAGAATAATATTATATATATAAATAAGGAAACGGACGGTGCGCCATGTTCGGATACGTCAAACCGGATATCTCCGAGCTGAAAGTAAAAGAATACGACGCGTACCGCGCCGTCTACTGCGGTATCTGCAAAAGCACCGGAAAATGGCTCGGCCAATCCGCGCGCCTTGCGCTGAGCTACGACGCGGTCTTTTTAGCCGCGGCGCGAATGCTCGCCTCGGGCGCAGTCCCGTCGACAGGCGAAGAAAAATGCGCGGCTCATCCTTTCAAAAAACGCCCGATTTGCGCCGACGGCGAAGAGATACGTTACGCCTCGTACGTTACGGCGGTCCTGACGTACGCGAAGATCTCCGACGATCTGCGCGACGAGCGCGGACTCAAAAAAATACGCGCGAGGATCGTATCGCCGTTCGCTCACGGCTCCGCGAAACGGGCGCTGAAGCGCGGCGGACCCGCCGTAGCGGAAGCGGCGCGCGCCGTGGGTACTTCCCTCGCCCGTCTTTCCGAACTCGAGGCGGCGTGCTCGCCGTCCCTCGACGAAACGGCGGAGTGCTTCGGGGAACTGCTCGGCGCTGTCTTCTCCGCCGGATTCGAAGGAGCAGATCGGCGTATCCTTCACGAGATCGGACGCTCGACAGGGCGGTTCATATACGCCGCCGACGCCGCGGACGACGCGGTCCGAGACAGTCTGTCCGGCAGCTATAACCCGATCTTGCTGTCTTACGGCGACGGAGCGTTCGAAGGCGACGGAAAAGAGAGAAAAATGACGCGCACGACAGGAGAAGCGCTCCTGCGCGGCGCGATGCTCGATCTTGGCAGGCTCCCGCCCGCCGTGGAACTGTTGTGCGAGGGCGGGGATCCGATAATTTCGGCAATTGTAAAAAACATCGCCTTCAGCGGGATGCCAAAGACGATGAACTCGATAGTATCAAAAAACGCCGGGGCGGAAGCCGGCGAGAGTATCGACAAGGAGGACGGCGCAGTTGAATAAAGATCCGTATTCGGTTCTCGGAGTCCCGCGCGGCGCCTCCGAGGAGGAGATCAAAAAGGCTTATCGCGCTCTGGCGAGAAAATATCACCCGGACAACTACACGGACAGTCCCCTCTCCGACCTCGCGGAGGAGAGGATGAAGGAGATCAACGAAGCTTACGACGCGATCGGAAAAGAACGCGCCTCCGGAGGGACCGGCGGGAATTACTCGTCGTACACTTATTCCGGGATCACCTCGTTCGAAGAAGTCAGACGGCTGATCTCCGAGGGCAAATACGCCGAGGCGGAGATAAAGGTCGACTCGACTCCCATGGGCGACCGCGGCGCGGAATGGAACTACCTCAAAGGGTGCCTTCTGATCCAGCGCGGTATGTTTTACGATGCGCAGAGCTATATCGAGACCGCGTGCTATCTCGATCCGGAGAACCGCGAATACCGCGAGGCGAAGGAAAACCTCAGGGAGCGCGCGTCAACGTACGGCCGCGACTGGCGGCGCTCGTCCGGATCGGGCGACTTCGACTGCTGTTCGGTCTGCGCTTCGATCATGATCGCCGACGCGTGCTGCGACTGCTGCGGAGGCAGAGGCGGATGCTGCTGACCCGATGAAAAGAAACGTAACCGTCTTCCGCCTCGCGTTCTGCGCGATATGCGCGGGCCTCTCGACCGCCGTTCTGTGGCTCGGCGCCGTGACCGGCCTTTTCGACCTGTCAGCTCTTCTCTTCGCAGGGACGATCACCGTCGTTATGCGGATCGAGGCGGGCGAGAAATTCTCGTGGGTCTCCGTCGCCGTCACGTTCGTCCTCGCGATCGTCTTTTTGCCCGAAAAAATGCTCGCGCTCGGATATCTCGCCGTTTCAGGCGCGTATCCGCTCCTCGTGAGATTTCTCCCGAAGCGCGGCGTGCCGCTCGTACTCAGCCGCCTCGCCATCGGTTCGGCGCTTGCCGGGATCTATTTTCTGCTGATAAAGTTTCTTTTCACGGGTTCCTACGACGTCGGGGAAAAATACCTCATGCCGTTCGTTCTCGCCGGCGGGGTCCTCCTGTTTTTCGTTTACGACAGATGGCTCGTGCTTTTCGCGAAATTCTACGAATTCCGCCTTCGTCCGCGGCTGAAGATCGGACGGCCCAAAAGGTGAGCCGCGAAATAATCATAAAAACTATTGCATTGCGAATATCTATATGATACAATAGCCTCAGCCAGAACAAGAAAATCATCAGACCGGAAAACGGAGGAGTAAAAATGAGATACGTTTGTTCGATTTGCGGATATACCTACGACGAGGAAAAAGGCGATCCGGAAAACGGGATCGAGCCCGGAACGCTGTGGGACGATCTGCCGGACGATTTCACCTGCCCGGAGTGCGGAGTTGGAAAAGAAGATTTCGAATCCGACATTGCCGAATAACCGTTTTCACAAATAAAAAAGGACGCTTCGGCGTCCTTTTTCGTTTTTATTTTCCCTCGTAGGAGATAACGATCTTTCTGTTCTTGTCGGATCCGACGGAGTGAGTCGACACTCCGGGGTAACTCTGGAGCTCGGAGTGGATGATCCGCCTCTCGTAGGGGTTCATCGGCTCGAGGAACATGTTCTTTTTGTACTTGACCGCTCTCCCCGCCATCTTACGGGCGAGGATCCTGAGCGCTTCCTCTCGCTTTGCGCGGTAGTTCTCGACGTCGATCTTGATCTTGACGGTCTCTTTGCCGCTCTTTATCCCGGCGCGTCTCTGGCTCGACAGGTTCACGAGGAACTGGATCGCGTCGAGCGTCTCGCCGTGGTGGCCGATGAGGATGCCCTTGTCGTCGCCGGAGATGTTGATCGCCGGGTAGACGGACGCCGTTTCGGTCACGGTGAATTCCTCGCCCTCGGGCGCTGACGCCGCTTCGGCGGTCGCAGAAAGACCCATGTCGGCGATCAGAGCGCGGACGAACTCAAGCGCGTACTTCATCTCGTCCTCGCTGACGCCGGTCTTTTTGTAATCGCGATCGGGAACCATCTCCTCGCGAGGCTGCTTTTTCTCTGCTGCGGGAGCGGCCTCCCGATTCGGCTGTTTCTGCTCCGCTCTCTCGGGGCGGTTCTTCTTTTCGTGAGCGTCCCTGCGTTCCTTCTTTTCGGACTTCTCGGGGCGTTCGGGTTTTTCGCGGTTTTCTTTTTTCTCGTGCCTTTCGGCTTTTTCCGCGTTTTTGCCTGTTCCCTGTTCTTTCGTTTTTCCGGGATCGTGACGAAGACCGTCGGTGAACAGTTCTCCTATGTCGATCCCCGCGCTTTTCGTCACGGTGACGCGGATCACGGCATCTTTGGAGCCGATACCGAAAATCCCTTTTTTCGGCTCGCTGACGATCTCGCACGTTATATCTTTATCCTCGCCGCCGTATAGAATGTTCGCTTTCGCGTACGCTTCCGACACGGTCTTGGCGGATACTTCAAAGATCTCTTCCATATTATCCTTTCGATTCGTGACGCCGTGCGGCTGTCACTCTTTTTTATTCTTTTTTTGTTTCTTTTCCTTCTTCTCTTTCACGTCTTCCTTCATGGGGACGCGCTCGATAAGACCGCTGCCCTCCTTCTTTTCTTCGGTCGGCGCGGCGGTATCTTCGGCCTCTTCTGCCTCTTTTACCTCTTCTTCGTCGTCTTCATCTTCGGCGTCCGGGGTCGCGGGAGGAAGCTCCTCGTCGTCCCAGTCGATCCGGTGCAGACTTCTGACAGGCGGTTTGTTCGCTTCTTTTTCCTTTATCTTGCCGCCGTATTCCTTCTCCGCTTTCGCGATCTCGTCGTCCGTCATCTGCGGTATCGGGAAGATCTTGGAGATCAGGAATCTCTCTCCGACGGAGAGGATGTTTCTGAAGATCCAGTACACGCCGACGACGGCGGGCATCTGGAACGAGAACCAAGTGGACAGGGCGGGCATCGCGAGGTTCATGATCTTCATGCTGATCTTGTTCTGAGCCTCCGCCGCCTCGGGCGCCTGATAGGTAAACTTCTTCATTATCACCATCGATCCCCACATCGCCAGGAAGACGAGGACCGGAATGATGACGAGCCAGTTTATCGGGTTGATGGACGGATTGGGAGACAGATCGAGCGAGAAAAGTTTGAACTCGGGAAGTCTGTATTCGGTGATAGGCTTCTCGAGGAACTTCGCCGCCGCTGCCTGCGCGGACTGCGATCCGCCCCTGAGCCAGTTGGAAAGGCCCATCTCGGAATACGTGCCGAGATTCACGTTTAGGTTCTTCGCCATATTCGTCATATTCGTGACGGCCTCGGCGGAGATGCCGCAGATGTATTTGAGCGGCTGAGTGATTATTCTCCACACGCAGAGAATGACGGGAAGCTGGATCAGAAGGGGAAGACATCCGCCCGCGGGGTTGAAGCCCTCTTCACGGTAGAGATCCATCGTCTCCTGCTGCATCTTCTGCTTGGAAACGTTATCGGTCCTGCCCGCGTATTTCTTCTGGATCGCTTTTACCTTCGGCGCAAGTTTCGCCTGTTTGATGGACGATTTCTGCTGCTTGATCTGAAGCGGCGAGAGAATGATCTCGATCACCAGAGCAAAAAGCAGCACCGACAGAAGGTAGCTGTGCGTAAACGAGTAGAAAAATTTGATAACGTATCCGAGTGGGATAAGAAGAAAATCAAACATCTGATATTATGTCCTTTCTTCGTCGGGAAGCGTCCTCTTCCCGCCGGTCGGCGCGCCGTCGTCGTCCGACGGGTCGCCCTCCCGGATAAAATTCAGTATCCTGCGCCGAAGAGGGTTCTCGGGGACGGGGTCTTCCCCTCCCTTTGAGAACGGATTGCATCTGAGCACGCGCCAGACGGCGAGCGCTCCGCCTATCGCGACGCCCCACTCGCGAAGCGAGATCAGAGCGTATTCGGAGCAGGTCGGGCTGAATCTGCACGACGGCGAGCTCTTCGCGGGAGACAAAAATCTCCGGTAGAACGTCACGGGAAGAGACACGATCTTTCCCGGGATCGATAATACGAAGAGCACGGCGCGCAGCACTCGCTTCAGTACGCGAGATCCCCGCCCGTTTTTTTCTTTTTTCATAGGGTCACCCCGACGGTTCGGTACCGTCGATCATATCCGCCTTGTAAAGGCAGTATTTCAGGTCGCGACGAACTTCCTGCATCTTCAAGACCGTTGAGGGCGTGCGTGCCGAAATTACGATCAGCCATCCTTTTTTGAGCGTCAGTTCCGCGTCTATCTGCCTGTACGCTTCTCTGATGACTCTTTTCGCCCTGTTCCTCTCAACGGCGCCTCCGATCTTTTTTGAGGCTGATATCCCCAGACGGTTGACCCGTGATCCGTCCGGAGTCCCCGCGGCTAACCTGTCCGCCTCCTTGTCACGCAGAACGTAGAGCGTGAGCGAACGGGACGATACGCGGGATCCGTTTTTGTACGCCTTGCCGAAAAGATAATTTCGGTTCAAGGGATAGATCTTCATGAGTTAATTCCTCAAAACAATAACCCCCGGTGAGGAGGTTATGTCGCTTGTTCTCCGTTATTTACCGGATCAGTGAGTAAGTCTCTTGCGGCCTTTCATACGGCGTCTCTTGAGGACCTTTCTCCCGTCGGCGGTCGCCATTCTCTTTCTGAAACCGTGCTCGCGGCTTCTGTGTCTCTTCTTGGGCTGATATGTCCTGAGCATCTTTTTCCCTCCTTTATATACCGGGTTGACCGATTATTCATTATCGCGCAGATAGACAAGCATAATTATAGTATAAAAGGATGCCTCTTGTCAAGAAAAACGTGAAAACTTTTTGATCCGCGAAAAAAATTTTTACATCGCTCCTAAGCATAAGTGAGAAAAAATGAGAAAAAACGAGATAAAAAGAGTTCGTTCAATGCCAAATCAAAATATCGGGAATTTTTGAGAAAAAAGTATTGACAATGCCCCTGCCGTGTGATAAAATGTTCTCCGTCACTGAAAAAAGATACTCAAAACGGAGGCCTAAAATGTCAACCTTTATGGCAAAGAAAGAGACCGTTCAGCGCGGTTGGTATATACTTGACGCGGCCGGAAAGCCCCTCGGCAAAACGGCGGTCACCGCGGCGAACATCCTCAGGGGCAAACACCGCCCCGAATTCACCCCTCACGTTGACTGCGGCGAATTCGTCGTCATCGTGAACTGCGACAAAGCCGTCCTCACGGGCAAGAAGCTTGAGCAGAAGTACTACCGCACCCACTCCGGCTACATCGGCGGACTCAAAGAGACGAAGTACGCCAAGCTGATGGCGACCAGACCCGAATTCGCGATGAGACTCGCGGTCAAGGGCATGCTCCCGAAGAACTCCATCGGCGACCGCGCCATCACGCGTCTTTTCGCATACGCCGGACCCGACCATAAGCAGCAGGCTCAGAAGCCTGTTCCTTATGAGGTCGAAATCTGAGAAAGGAGACCGAACAGATGTATACGAGTGCTAAACCTTATTTCTACGGAACGGGCAGAAGAAAGAGCTCCATCGCCCGCGTCAGACTTTATCCCGGTTCGGGCGCCATCACCGTCAACGGCAGAGACGTCGACGATTACTTCGGTCTCGAGACCCTGAAACTCATCATCAATCAGCCCTTCGGCGTCACCGGCTCCGAGGGTAAGTTCGACGTCGTCGTGAACGTTCGCGGCGGCGGCATCTCCGGTCAGGCGGGCGCTATCCGTCACGGCATCTCCAGAGCGCTCCTGCTTGCGGACGAGGAGAACCGCGCGGCTCTCAAGAAAGCCGGCTTCCTCACCCGCGACCCGAGAATGAAAGAGAGAAAGAAATACGGTCTCAAAGCTGCGCGCCGCGCAAGCCAGTTCAGCAAGAGATAAATTCTCACCGTACGATTTGCTCCGCGCCCTTTTACGGGCGCGGAGTTTTCTTTTCTTGACGAATTATTCTTTGATTGCGGAGTTCTCTTTTTTGATAAGATAGTGTGGACAAAAATCGCGGAAAATGGTAGAATTATCAAAAGAACAAACTTATGTATACGGCGGGTCTCCGCCGCGGAAAGGTAAGGTCACAGAATGAAAAAGTTTCTGATACTGC
>JAFWPR010000020.1 GCA_017545225.1 Clostridia bacterium | reverse complement strand
CTGGAAGGCGTCAGAGGGCCCGGTGCTGAAATATGATCCTGATACCGGATCCGTCACCCCGACGGTCAACGGCAGGATCCACAGGACGTCGGACGGCGGAGCGTGCCCGTACTTCTATTTTTACAATATTCCCGACGAACTCGACCGTCCCGACGAATACTACATCGACAAGAAGACAGGGTACTTCTACATCATGGATCCGGACGAGGACTACACGATCTCAAAGACCGGGCAGATGTTCACGATGACGGATACCGATCACGTGTCGTTCATCGGTCTTGAGTTCTGCTTCAACACGTCCGATTTCCTGCGCGCGAACGATTCGGATTATATCACGTTCGACCGATGCCGTTTCCACAACATACGCGGCTGGTGCATCTACATCTACGGCGATCACGAGACGGTCCGCGACTGCGAATTCTACGATATCGGAATGAGATGCGTCGATATGTGCTCCGGCGACAGAGAAACGCTGACCCACGGCGAGTCCGTGATCGAGAACAACCTGTTCGACCATTTCGGCTCGGTCGGCAAAACCGGTATGGCGGCGATCTACGTCTGGGGATGCGGGATCACTATCGCCCACAACGAGATCTGCAATTCGTCGAACATCGGTATCTTCTACAGCGAATATATCTGGGGAAGCAACGATATCCTCATAGAATACAACTATATCCACAACGTGGTGTCGCAGTCGTCCGACTCCGGCGCGATCTACGCGGGCAGAAATCCGGCGGGTCACGGCTCTGTCGTGAGATACAATATAATCGCGGATATCGGGAACCCCGCGGAGGGCCACAGACCGGTCGGGATCTACCTCGACGACAGTATGGCCGGGCAGGACGTCTACGGCAATATCTTCTATGAGATCGGGAACAACTCCCTCTTCATCAGCAACGGTCGCGAAAACAAGATCCACGACAATATCGTGGTCTCAAAATGGGAGGGTGACTACAAGTGCGAACTCCTTTACGGCGATTTGCATTACAGGCTCGCCGAGGAAAGAACGGAAGGGTTCACGGTCCCTTATCCCGAAACCGAGGAGATCATGATACTCGAACTCGTGCCGTACAAGAGCCCTGTTTGGGCTGAGCGGTTCCCGCTGCTCGCCCAAATCACTTACGATCCCTCCGACGTATGCGCGAATATCGACGATATCAATAATCCGATCAACCCGGCGTACGCCGAGGTATACGGAAACGTCCTGATCATCCCGCAGAACAGGATCGACGAGGGCGACGCGGAGAAAATCGAGGATCGCGCCGCGGAGCTCGCGGCGAGGATCGAACCGAGCGCGACGTATCCCATAACGGAAAATCCGTTCTTCGTTAATCCGAATAAGGGAGATTACAGGATCGATCCCGAAAAGTCGGATATCGAGATACCGTATGAGAAAATAGGTCGTTATTAAAACGAAAACAAAAAAGTCCGGAGAAGTTTGCGGCTTCTCCGGACTTTTTTTGCATTTGATTATTTGAAATATCTCTCAAGCAGACCTTTGAGCGCCTTGCCGTGTCTCGCCTCGTCCCTTGCCATTTCATGCACTGTGTCGTGAATAGCGTCGAGGTTGAGCGCCTTCGCACGCTTTGCGAGGTCGGTCTTGCCGGCGGTCGCGCCGTTCTCCGCCTCGACTCTCATCTCGAGGTTCTTCTTCGTGGAGTCGGTGACGACCTCGCCGAGCAGTTCCGCAAATTTGGCGGCGTGTTCAGCTTCCTCGAGAGCCGCTTTTTCCCAGTAAAGACCGATCTCGGGATATCCCTCTCTGTAGGCGACTCTCGCCATGGCGAGGTACATTCCCACTTCGGAGCATTCGCCCTTGAAGTTGTCTCTGAGGTCGGCGAGGATGTCCTCCGGCGCGCCCTGAGCGACGCCGACGACGTGCTCGGCAGCCCAGCTCATCTCACCGGACTGAGCGGTGAATTTCTCGGCGGGAGCTCCGCACACGGGGCACTTTTCGGGAGCGGAATCGCCTTCGTGGACGTATCCGCAGATCTGGCATACGAATTTCATGGTTTTCTTTCCTTTCGGTTTGAATTTCGGGTTTGTTTCCGAGTAAATTTTACCAAATATACCGCCCCGTGTCAAGCGCGATCTTACGTTTGAGCCGGTATCTTCCGGGAACCTTTTTTCGATAAAAAATCCTTTACTTTTCACCCTGTTTGTGATATTATTATTTATGTATGGGCACATCCCGTACAGGATCTTCAAAATTACTTTACGGAGGATATAATACATGGCAAGAAAAAAGATTTCCATGGACGGCAACACAGCCGCGGCGCACGCTTCTTACGCGTTCACCGAGGTCGCTGCCATCTACCCCATCACGCCCTCTTCCGTGATGGCTGACGTCACCGACACCTGGTCGGCCGGCGGACTCAAGAACATCATGGGAGACACGGTAAAGGTCATCGAGATGCAGTCCGAGGCCGGCGCTGCAGGCGCGGTCCACGGCTCGCTCGCGGCGGGCGCTCTGACGACGACCTACACGGCGTCCCAGGGTCTGCTTCTTATGATCCCCAATATGTACAAGATCGCGGGCGAACTTCTGCCCTGCGTCATCCACGTTTCCGCGCGCTGCGTCGCAAGCCACGCGCTGAACATCTTCGGCGACCACTCCGACGTCTACGCGTGCCGTCAGACCGGCTTCGCTATGATGGCGGAGAGCAACCCGCAGGAGGTCATGGACCTCGGCGCGGTCGCCCATCTTTCCGCTATCAAGGGCCGCGGTCCCGTTCTCAACTTCTTCGACGGCTTCAGGACCTCGCACGAAATCCAGAAGATCGAAGTCTGGGACTACGACGACCTT
>JAFWPR010000019.1 GCA_017545225.1 Clostridia bacterium | reverse complement strand
ATCATCTCGCAAGATAATCCCGGTGAATGCAGGAAATATGAATCCGATGGCAAAGACCTATTCACGTTAATAGAACAACTCAAAGAACTCGGGTTATATAAAGCCGAGACCCGCGAAGAAGATACAGGCGAAACCGTTTGGCGATCATAGAGAGGTATCCCAAATGAAACACAAAGAAGGTTACGGCTGGAAGGCCTGGAACGACGAAGACAACGACAGGTATTTCGGAGAATACGGCGGCGGTATGTCGTACAATCTGTACGAGCTTACGAAAGAACAGTATGATTCACTTGACGAGTCAATGACCGAGGGCGACGCGTCCATGATCATGTACGAGGGGCGTCATCTGTATATGTCGGTCAACGACCGGTGCGGTCCGCCTTATACGGTCGTTTTTGACGACGATTACGAAAAGCTCTGCCCATGGGCAAACGTGGTTTCAAGCGGGAAGAAATGGCCGGACGAGCTGACCGACGCCGCGGTAGAACTGTTTGAATCGGAAAAGAACAATCGCGAGCAAAGACGGAAAAAGCGCGAGAAGCGCGAGAAGAAAGAAAACTGATCACGCCAGCTCTGTTGCCCGCATAGTCAGATCCTTACAAAAGAATCATCCGGGCGACTCGGTACTTTTTTCCCAATTTAACCACATCGCCCCTTGAATTCTCCCGTTTTTTATGCTAAAATACCAACAGAAACCACAAATTCCGCCGTTTCACGGCGATTTCAGGAGGAAACTAATGGGAAAATTCGTATGGAAAGAAACAAAGAGCGGATTCAAGTTTGACCTTAAAGCCGGAAACGGCGAGATCATCGCGTCTTCGGAAGTTTACTCGTCTGAGAGTGCATGCAAGAACGGTATCGAGAGCGTCAGAGAGAACTGCGTGGCTGCGATCGAAGACCAGACCGTAGAGGGATTCGAGACCCTGAAGCATCCGAAATTCGAGGTCTACAACGACAAGGCCGGCGAATTCAGATTCAGACTCAAAGCAAAGAACGGCCAGATCATCGCTACCTCCGAGGGTTACAAGGCGAAAGCCGGATGCCTCAACGGTATCGAGAGCATCAAGAAAAACGCTCCCGACGCTGAAGTAGTTAAAGAATAACGGATAACAAAAAAGCCGCGGAACCTTTCGTTCCGCGGCTTTTTTGTTTATTTAGTTTCAATTTTCAAAACTTCCATCTGTCCCGGGGCGAGCCATATCTCGCCGCCCATGACGGAACCGGTCCTTCCGTTTCTTTCAAATCCGGTGTTGAGCTGTTCCCCGTTTCTGTAGACGAAGGACGCTTTTTCGACTTTATCGGTGTATGAAAGAGTGATCGACGTCGCCTCGCGCTGAAGAGTATTTACGACGACGACGTAATCGGTCCCGTCGCCGTCCTTGAAGAAACTGATCATCGCGGAACGCGAGACGGCTCTGTCGATCAGATCGCTTGCTCCCGGCAGGAAATAGAAGTACCCGCCGTAACTGATCCCGACGCCCGCCGTGCTGACGTGTTCGAGGTGTGAGAACAGTTTTCCGTAGTGATAATTGAATTTCTTCTGTACGCGGGCGAGATCATAATATCTCGTCGTCTTTACGCCGAACTCGTCGATCGGAGATCCGCGGTAATCGGAGGCAATCAGTTTGTCGTAAAGGCGGAACCAGACGACGGCGCGCGCTCCGCAGGCGATACACGTATTGAGCTGCCAGCGAAAATCATCCTCGGTTGCGACCCTGTAGTTGTAATGCGCGCTCGAAAGCATCGTCGACCAGATATCTACGCCGTACTTTTTACCGATCTCGGTGAATACGCGCAAATTGTAAAAGTGATCGTCAAGCGCGGGTTCTCCGCACAGCATATGATTGTAAGTTCCGTAGCCGATGATGTCTCCGCCTGATCCGTTCACGATATCGGAACACCATCCGTCGAGCGTTTCGCCCGTTATCGAAAGAAGACTTCTCTCGGTACGCTCGACGCTGCCCATATTTATATAGATCCTGGCGTCGGGGTCGGCGTCACGAATGATCTTAATTCCCTTTTTATAATTTTCGGAGATAGCGGCGCTCGGTTCCTCGCCGACGTAATATCCGCCCGCCGCAGGATGAGAGCCGAACTCTTTTACGACCGCGGCGACAGTCGCGGGATACCGATCCTCGAGCGCGCTGTCGAGAAAGATCTCGCTGATCTGAAGGATCATTTTCACGCCGAGGCGTTCCGCGTGATCGAGCATTTCAAGAAACTTTTTGTGATCGTCTCTCTCGAGTGAGAAAACGGGCGTGACCGGGTCGGTCATCCCGCAGTTTACCCAATCCTCAAGCATCTCGGGCTTGTACCCCGAAAAGGCGTTGTAATTCCAGAAAGTCAACACTACGTTATCTGCCATATACTACTCCGCTCCGCCGCTGTGCGGCATATTTTGAGAGGACGCGAATCCTCTGTTTCTATTTTACCATCAGACGTTCGGCAAAGCAATATCCGAGGCGCAAAAAACGACTGTTTTTCGCAGTTTCCCGACGAATCGCCCTTGAAAACGCAATGCCTTTAACTTATAATGTAGTTGACAACGACCGCGGCGATGCCGCGGGATATGGCGGTGTGATTATGGTTATTTCAGTACCCCCGCTCGCCGTGAGCGTCGCGAGGACGTTCGGCGGCGATATAGACCGAGATCGAGTTATGAAAACCGCGCGGGCGATGGTCGGCCGCGGTTTCGTGAAAGCCGGTTACCGGTATCTCAATATCGGCGACGGATGGTCGGCAAAGGAAAGAGACGAAAAGACCGGTTCCCTGCTCTCCGACGAGGAAAAACTCGGCGGGTCGCTAAGATCGCTTTCGGAGGAACTCGGATCCCTCGGTATAAAACTCGCGATAGTTACCTCGGGCGGGACGAGAACGCCGACCGGGTATCCCGGTTCGTTCGGTCACGAATACGAGGACGCCGAATTCTTTGCGGAGAACGGCGTCGCGATGATCGCGCAAGACTTCTCCGCCCTCCCGAGACGTACCGACCCGGTTACGATGATAAGAAGGACCGGGCTGGCACTGCGAGCAGCGGGCGATTCGATCGTCTATTCCGTGTACGCGGGAACTGAAAATCTCACCCGGTATATCCGCGCGACGGGCGCGCACCTTTACCATCTGCGGCCGTGGCGTGACGCGGCCGGAATCGTCTTTCCGCCGAAGGAAGTTCTCGGATACAGCGTTCCGGGTTCGCTTTTCAACTGCGGGGAGATCGCCGTGAGAAGCAACGTCGGTTTGACGGAGCTGAAAAGATCGCTCGTAATCTCCGCGATGGCGTCCTCGCCGATAACCGTCGACGCGGATATCTCCTCTCTTGACGATAAGACGGTTTCTCTTCTGACAGATACCGATATCATCGCGGTCGCGACTGACGCGGAGTGCCGTCCCGCCGGAATTATGAGCGGGGAGCCTGAGGCTGTCATGCTGAAAGTCCTCGACGGGAACCGCTGCGCGGCGGCGTTCGTGAACGACACGGATCAAGCGCGTGATATCCCGTTCTATGCGTACGATATGGGACTGACGCGCGACGCGCGGCGTTTTGTCTTCGCAGATGAAAAAGCGAACGGCTGCCGTAGCTTCGAATTCTGCGACGATATGAACGTCGCTCTCGGGAGCGGTGACTCCGCGCTGTTTATACTTACACTCAAAAGAAAGGAGTGCGCCTCGAAATGATCGTCAGGACACCTCCGATGGGTTGGAACACGTGGAATACGTTCGGCGAGTGTTACAACGAGGAAGTCCTCCGCGAGATCGCGGACGCTCTCGTTGACCGCGGGTTCGCGGAAGCGGGATATAATCATCTGATAATCGACGACCACTGGGTCATGGAACACAGAGATCCCGAAACGCACAGACTGATACCGCGCCCGGGTAAATTCCCGAACGGGATAGAGCCTGTCGTCAGTTACGTTCACGGAAAGGGTCTGAAATTCGGAGTGTACTCCTGCGTCGGCGCGCGAACGTGCGGTGCAAAGATGGGCAGCTTTGAGTATGAATTCACCGACGCCGAATGGTTCTCGGAGATCGGAGTCGACTACCTCAAGCACGACTACTGTCTGCGTCCCGAAAAGAGCAACGGCGAGACGCTGTACAGACGGATGGCTCTCGCATTACGGGACAGCGGGAGAGACACCGTTTTCGCGGCTTGCAACTGGGGCTGCGACGACGTTTGGTCGTGGATCCGTTCGATCGGAGCGCATACCTACCGTTCGACCGGCGATATTTGCGACAATTTCAAGAGTTTCACGGATATCTTTCGCTCGCAGGTGTTCAAACTCGGAGCATCGGCTTCCGGCTGCTTCAACGATCTGGATATGATCACGGTCGGAATGGACGGCGAGGGGAACGTCGGAACGAGCGAACTGCTCACCGAGGGCGTTTACCGCACCCAGTTCTGCGTATGGTGCATGTTCGGTTCGCCGTTGATCCTCGGCTGCGACGTCAGAACGGTCAAGGACAAATACAGAGATCTGCTCTGCAACAGTGAACTGATACGGATCAATCAGGATCCGGAGTGCCGTTCGCCGTTTCCCGTCGCGTTCGACGACGCGCTCGTCTTCTGCCGTCTGCTCGACGGCGGTGATATCGCGGTCCTGCTGATCAACGTGAACGACAACGCCTGCAATATGAGTTTCTTACCTTACGATATCGGACTGACGGAGGAATCGGGCTATAAACTCTCCATGAAGGACGTTCTGAACGGCGATACGTTCGAGGCGTCGGATATCATGTTCGTTCCCGTCCCGCCGAAGGATTGCAGGATGCTCCGCGGAAGACTCGTGAGAAAATAAAAAAACTGCGCCGCGCGCTTCATCCGAAGCGCGCGGCGATTTTATTATCTCAACCATTCGAGATACGACGCGAGAAGTTCGTCGGCGTCCCGGTAGATCCCTCTCAGCTCTTCGTACCAGAATTCCTCCCACTCGAGTGAAAACGCGGCGTCGCCGTCAAGGAGCTTGCGTACTGCCTGCGGTTTGACGTCGCCCTCTCCGAGTTTAGTCATCAGGTATCCGTTCTCCGTCTTCACGGCATCCTTGAGATGAACGTGTGCGACCGAGCCTATGAGGTTGTCAGCGCTTTCGGCGACCGTTTCACCGGACTCGAGGGTGTGAAGAACGTCCCAGATCACTCCGAAAGACCGATCCGTGAGATCGAGCAGTACTCGCATTTCCTCCGTTGACGTCAGGGCTCCGTGAGTTTCGATCAGGAGTTTTACTCCTTCCCTCTCCGCGGCGTCGGATGAAGCGGCGACAGACTCGGCAAGACGGACGAGGTCGCCGCGCGGATCGGCGAATACCCTGATACCGCCCGCGCCGCAAGACGCGGCGAACGAGGCGGCTTTTTTTATTTCATCGGAGGCGTCGCAGTCGTGCGCGACGGTCAGCCCCGTATTGAGCGAGAGGATCTCTATCCCGTCGAAAAGTTCGCGGATGACGGACGGATCGTAAAGGCCGTTGAACGTGCCGTTCCCGTCAAGACGGATCTCGACGGCGTCGAATCCGTGCCGTCTTGCGAGCCCGGCTACCTGTTCGGGTGACCTGTCCATGCACGAAAGAGTGCTGAATGAAGTCTTCATTGTCTTACCTCGCCGCAGCGGAGTGGCGGGTCATCCTCTCCGCCTGTTCACGGAAGATCTCATAGGACAGCGGCTCGCCTTTTTTGAACCTGATCATATCGAGAACGATCTCTTTTCCGATATACGGGTAAAGATCGTTCGCCGGTCCAGCCTTGTGAGGCGTCAGATAAACGTTTTCGAGTTTTCTGAGCGGAGAGTCGGGCTCGAGCGGTTCGCGCTCGAAAACGTCCAGATGCGCGTAAAAACGATTTTCGGAAAGCGCTTCAACGAGCGCAGGCTCGTCGATTATCGCGCCGCGGGAAGTATTGACGAAAAGCGCGCCGTCGCGGATAAGCGACAGTTCCCTTTTGCCGATCATATGATACGTCTTTTCGGTGAGCGAGGCGTGGACCGTTATCACGTCGCACGTCGAGAGGACTTCGTCGAGCGACGCTTTGACGGCGCCGGCTTGTTTGAGATAATCCGGGTCGATCTCATAGTCGTCGTACAGTTTCAACTTGACGTCGAAAGGTTTCAGCAGTTCTATAAGATCGCGGGCGACCGAGCCGACGCCGATGACTCCTACCGTTTTACCGACGAGGCTGCGTGTTTCGTATTCTCCGACCTTCCCCCAGAAACCCGTCTCGCGCATATTCGAGGTCAGCGCGGGGATCTGCCTGAGAGCTGAAAGGATATACGAAAGGGCGCCCTCCGCCGTGGAACGGGCGTAGATGGCGTTTGCGCTGACGACGCGAAGCCCTTTCGAATACGCAGAACCGTCGACGAGATCGCCTACGCTCCCGCCAGTATGAGCGAGAAGAGAGAATCTGTCTGCGTACGGTGAAAGGTACGGCGTCCCCCAGCCGGTGAGAAGAATATCGTACCCTTCGGCAAGGACGCCGCCGATCTCGCCGTCGGTGAATTCGCGGTCGAGTTCGTTGTACGTCACGTCGAAGTTCTCTTCAAGAAGAGCGCGGGAAACCGGACCGACGAAAGAATCAAACAGAGGACCGCGCTTCATCGTAACGAGCACTTTCATATCAGTTTTATCTTCCTTTCCCCACCGCGCCAAACGACGGTGAGAACGCGTTTTTTGAGGGATAGTTCGGGCAGTTCGTATTCCGCGCCCTGCGAGAACGACACCGCGGATGCGAATATATATTCTCCTGCCGGGAGGACGCCCGTCTCGTATACGGGGTATTTGCTCTGAGGCGCTATGATATGGCGCTCCGGTGTGTGTGTTTCGAGTCGCAGTCTGAATTCGGTATCCGAGACCGGCGAGATGATCGAAATCATATCGCGGTATCTCAGAACGCCGTTTTCGTATTCGTACGAATCGTCGTCGATTCCTATCGAATATCCGCCCTCTCTCACGCGATACGGACGGGATAGGGTGACTCTGTGCGCTCTTACGTGGAGAGAGCCCGAAAGTGGGAGGATAACGGTCCTTATTACCGTGTCGGGGTCGTTTTCAAACGGCGCATGTTCCGAAAGAAGAAGGTCTCCGTCGCGTCCGAGGTCGAGATACTTTCTTCTGTGAGAAGACATTGTGAATTCGGGCGTGAGAAGCGAGATCATATTGTCGGACGACGCTTTATCGGGGATCGATATCCCGAAGCCGGAGCGCGAGTTATATACGAATTTGCAGTAGCACGCCGCCATATCGTTGAACGTGTGACCGAAATCGCCCTGATAGTAACTGCTCGTATTGTTGTAGAGCGTAACGCCGCTTTTTTCGTCCGAAGCGACGGTGATATCGATCCCGCGCGGTTCGGCGTCGGCAAAGTACGCACCTTCTTCCGAAGGAAGCGGCTTTTCCTCTTCCCGCCAGAACGGGTGATCCTCGCCGAGCGCGAGCGCGAGAAACGTTTTCGAACACCAGAGCGAACCGAGCTCCGACGTGTAACTGTCGGTCAACGGAGAGGACTGATAGAGATATCCCGGCTTAAGAAGAAGACCGGGCCGTCCTTTCGCTTCCGTAAAATACGCAACATTTTTCATCATCGCGCGGCGGCATACGCCGTTCGGGATCTCGCACCCTGCAAACGCCGCGGCGGGAAAGACCGCGCTCTCGGCGAACCGGTACGCGAGAGATCTTCCCATCGCGGGTACGGATCCGTCGCGGTCGAAGAATTTGAGATAATACGGAATGAAAGTCTCCGCGCGCCTTTTGTATTCCGCGGCTCTCGTGGGGTCGTAGTGAGACGTTCCCTCGGCGATAACGGACCAAAGGAGCGGATAGAGATGGAGCGACCACGGCAGATAGTAGTCGAATCTGCCGAAAACGCCGTCCTGATACCATCCGTCGGAGATATACATCGAATCAAGGACCGAAAAAGCGCGCGCGACGTCGTCCGTCACGTCCGGCGTAGGTACGCCGAGTTTTTCGAGCGACGCGAGAACGATCAGCGGAAACCAGAAGTGGTTGTTTTCCCAACTGTTGTGAAGGCCGCTCGACGCCCATTTCGAAAGCCAGCCGCCGACCCGACGCTTCTGTTCTTCGGTGTAAGGATCCCAAAGAAGATCGTGCGCGAAATATAAAGCGACGGCGTAACCGGCGAGTTCCGTCGCCGACTGATTGGCGAAGCCGACGATATCGCGCTTCGCGTATTTCGAAAAGCATAGCGGATCGTCTTCATCAGTTCCGCGAAGCATTATCTCTCTTATTATATCTTCTGCTTTTTCTTCCCTGACGCCGACTTTCAGGGTCAGTCCGTCCTTGAGGATCGGTCCGATGCCCCAAAGCGGACGAAGGGCGGCCTCCATTACGGTGGCGTCGTAACCTACCTGATCGGTGATCTCGAACCGTACGCCGCTGAAGAATTTTTCCGCCGCAAGAGCAAGCGCGGGGAGCAGAACCGCCTTCGCGGTTTCGGCGAGTTTGTTTCTGTCTGTCATAACAACTCCGTTATTCGGGCTTTTTGCCGCAGAATATGTCGACCCAAGGCGTCTTTTTCACGGGCTCGGAGATACCGCCGTACGCTTCGACGTTGCGGCAGCGCTCGAGATACGCCCTTATATCCTCTGTTATCTCCTCAGAGCCCGAGGTGTGCGTCAGAACGGGTTTGCCGAGGTCCAGATCGACGATCTCGACCGACGGCGCTTTCGTTATCTTTTTGACGATGGTGCCGTCGGGGGCAACAACGCCCGTAAACGCTACGTCGTAATTCCGGTCGATCTGTGAAGAAGCGATATAAAGCGTGTTATCGACCGCTCTGGCGCGAAGTCTGATCTCCCAGCCGGGTTTCAGCGTATCGCCGTAAAGCGGCATCAGAATGAGGTCCGCGCCTCTGTTTCCGAGGATCCGCGCCGACTCGGGAAAATAGTTGTCGAAACAGATCATAATGCCTATGCGGCCGATATCGAGATCAAATACCGGGAAATCCCTTCCTCGGGAGATGCCTTTTTTCATCTCGTCGTAAGGGATGTGGACTTTGCGGAACCTGCCGATCTCCTCTCCGTTTCTGCCGAGGATATACGACGTGTTGTATACTCTGCCGTCCGGGGATACCTCATAGTCCCAGGGGACAAGATATGAACCGCGCTTTTTTGCAAGGAAGGCGCACCTTTCACGCCATTCCTCCGTCATAACGCGAAGCTTCATCGGGACGGAGAAAATATCCGACGACGTGACGTACTGATAAGATTCGGGAAAAAAGACGAGGTCCGCGCCGCGGGAGAACGCCTCGTCCGCCATGTCGTAAAGGCGGTCGAGCCGCTCGGAGTAGCCATCGGGGGTGAAATTGTCGACCTGTATCAATCCGAGTTTCATATTGAACTCCTCTGTTTTCCTGAAAATACGAACAGAGAGCCAACCGAGGTCGGCTCTCTGCGTTTTTTTGATTATTCAGCCGCGTAAACGCTGACTCTCTTCTTTCCGCCCGGGGCGTGCTCGAACTTGACCGTCCCGTCGATCAGCGCGAAAAGCGTATCGTCGTTTCCGCGTCCGACGTTGTTACCGGGATGGATCTTAGTTCCGCGCTGTCTGACGATGATACCGCCGGCAAGGATGTCCTGCCCGTCGGCTCTCTTGACACCGAGGCGTTTGCTCTGGCTGTCACGGCCGTTCTTGGTGGAACCGCCGCCCTTTTTATGTGCGAAAAACTGTAAGCTGATTCTGATCATTTTATCTCCCAACCTTTCTTATTAACCGTTTATTCTTCGATCACGTCGACGTCAAGATAGTCGTAATACTCTTCGAGCAGATCGTTCAACTGGTAGTAGTAACCTTTGATGAGCCCCTCGACGGCAAACCGTCTGGTCTCGTCCTCTCCCGACTCCGGAAGAGCTGCTCTGCACCTGACCGATATCTCCGTCCCGCTCTCGTCGATCTTATAGTCGACGTCGGCGGCGTACGATATCTCAAGCGTGTTGAGGATGAGCATCGTCATTGCAGAAAGCGCGGCGCACAGAACATCGTCCCCGGATTCTCCGTATCCGGTGTGGCCGTGTTCGTCAAAGCCCCAAAACGCCCCGTCGCGCTTTACGAAAACTATCTTCGTCATGCGCGGATCACTTACCCGCCGCTATCGTTTCGATCTGGACTTTGGTATACGGCTGTCTGTGACCGATCTTTCTCTTTTCGTTCTTCTTGGGTTTGTAGGTCAGAACGTGGATTTTTTTGCCCTTGCCGTTCTTGATCGCCTTAGCCGTGACGATCGCACCCTCGATGTAGGGAGCGCCTACCGTAAATCCGTCGTCGACGGACACTCCGAGAACGCGGTCGAACTTGACCTCGTCGCCCTCGTTCACGTCAAGTTTTTCGATAAAAATGACGTCGCCTTCGCTTACCTTGTACTGCTTTCCGCCTGTTTCGATAATCGCAAACATGAAAAGCCCCTCACTTTCGTTTTGTGAACTCGCCGGATCAGGTAAACGCATGCGTTTTTTGAGACCTGAATCCACGCGGCATCCCTCATTATATCAAAAACAAACTTACGTGTCAATCACTTTTTTTACTTTTTTTGATTTATTTTCGGAAAGTTTTTTCCTGATTTTTCCCGAGAAAAACGCGACTGCCATGCAACACGCGACGGTGACGGTGAACGTGACCGCCATCCTGAGGAGATACGACGGGAGCACGGACAGATCCCACCACATCTCCGCGTAGTAGTCGAACGTTCGCATAACGAGGAGATGCGCCAGATACACTGAAAACGAACATCTGTCGAAAAGGGTGAAGAAATTCGTCCTGAAAAGCGGAGCGTCCTTGAGTTTCAGAGCCCACGTGAAGGCGGCAAGTATCGACGCACAGATAAACAGATGATGAAGAGGAGAATAAAAGCCGGTCCAGTCCGAGTACATTACTCCGTATGCGAATAATCTGTACTGGAAGAAAAGCTCGGCGCAGGCGGCAACGGCCCAGAAAACAGTGATCGGAATACGGTTTTTTGCGATCTTTTCTCTCACTTTGTCGTAAGCGAAACCCGTATATACACCCGCCGCCCAGTAAAACAGATAAGACGTGAACGCCCTGTCGTTTCTGAACTCGCCGTACCCGAGAAAGTTGTACTTCAGGGCGGGAGTGATCTTGCCGAGAAGTTCGGGAAGAGAGGCCTCGCAGATAAACGTGATCAAAAGAAGGATCGGAAGGACCGCCGCGGCACGTTCCGGTCTGAGACGGCGGAAAAGCGGAGCGAGAATGAAAAACTGAAGGATTATTACGATGAAATACAGGTGGGACGCCGCAGTTCCCGTCACGAAAAACTCGAGGAGTTTACCGAACGAAAACGAATAGTCCATATAGATGATGAGCCAGAGGTAATAAACGACGACCCAGATTATATACGGGATAAGGATCCTGAAGAGTTTTTTGCGGTAAAAACGCAGAGTCCCCTTTATTCCCAGCTCCGAGGGATGAAGAGCGAAACGAACGCCGCCTATGAACAAGAAACCGTAAACGACGAAAGAAACGAGTTTCCAGGGGATGAAGACCGCCGCGGACTGCCACGACGTTTTCATAAGCTGCGCCACGGGAGCGGACGTCGTATGGATGAAGATCACGAGCAGGCAGAAAAATACGTTCATTACCGAAAGTTCGGTCTTTCGTTCTTTCATCGCTTTTCCACCTTCCCGTCTACATAATAAGTATATTATACCACTTAAAAGAAGTTATATCAATCCCGGAAGAACAATGTCAATCGCGGAGTCGGGTCATACAATGGTATCAGACGTTTGAAAACCCGAAGGTGGATAAAATGCCGGAAGCAAAGATCAAAATAGGAATACTCGGCGGGGACGGACGGTCTGCGATCCTGACTTCCCTGCTTACGAAAGACGATACGGAGTGCGCCGTGTGGGGATTCCCGAACCGAAAAGAATTGCCCGAAGACGTCGTCAGATGCGGGAGATGGGAGTGCGCGGTCAACGGCGCCGCCGCTGTTATACTGCCTCTGCCGGTTACGTTCGACGGGGTCAGACTCAACTGCCGCGCGATCTGTGAAGACGGAAGAGGCGGCGACTGCGACGTGAGGGTCACCGAGATCGTCGATGCGGCTGATAAAGACGCGCTGATACTCGCCGGAAAGATACCGGCGTCCGTCTCTCGGTTCGCCGCAGAACGCGGAAAAAGGATCAAAGACTACTACGAATCGGAAGAGTTTCAAATAAAAAACGCCCTTCCTACCGCGGAGGGCGCGATAGGTTGCGCGATGAGTTCGCTGCCGTTCACACTTTCTCAGTCGAGAGCCGCCGTGGCCGGGTACGGGCGGATCGGCAGAACGCTGGCGCACCGTCTGACGGCGCTCGGCGCAGACGTGACGTGTATCGCAAGGAGCAAAAGCGATCTGTCCTGGGCATGGGTCGACGGATGCCGCCCGCTCCCTCTCGATGAATACAGAAAAGTTCCCCGGAACTTTGACGTGATCTTCAATACCGTTCCGCATACGATCTTCTCGCCCGACGTCATCGCGCAAATCGACCCCAATACCGTTTTCATCGAACTCGCGTCGCAGAGCGGGATCGACGCAAACGCCGCAAAGGGGCGCGGAATTCGTATAATCAGAGCGTCCTCCCTCCCCGGAAGGTGCTCGCCCGTTACTGCGGGAAAGATCCTTTACGACGCGATCTCGGCGATCCTCGGCGAGGAGGGGATCCTGTGATCGGATTCTGTATGACCGGATCGTTCTGTACTCATGAGGCGGCGCTTGAAGTTCTCGAAAAACTTGCGAACTATTATGAAATAGTTCCGATAATGAGTGAGACCGCATACGAAACGGACACGAGGTTCGGGCTTGCGGCGGACAGGGTAGCAAAGGTGGAAAAGCTGTGCGGCAGGCGGGTGATCCGAACGATACGGGACGCGGAACCGCTCGGGCCGGTTACTCCTCTGGACGCGATGATCATTCTTCCCTGCACCGGGAACACCCTTTCGAAGCTCGCGCACGGGATAACGGACACCGCCGTAACGATGGCTGCGAAAGCGCATCTCCGCTGCGGAAGACCGCTTGTGAT
>JAFWPR010000018.1 GCA_017545225.1 Clostridia bacterium | reverse complement strand
GGTCGGGTCGATACCCCTCTCGGCGTAATAACCGGTCATGAAGAAGCATCCGTTTCCGTTCAGTTCCTTATACGGATTGCCTGAGTCGTACGTATAGTACACGCCCTTCGGGTCGATCCCGAGCGACGCGTACCACGAGAGTCCCTCCTCCGTGAACGGGAAATACACGAGATCGCGGTTCATCATTCTGTGGCTGATATAGTTCAGGGTCTCGTACGTCGTTCCGATGAAATAGAAGTCCGGATCCGCGACGTATACGTTCCCGAGCGCCTCCCATCCGCGCGGCTGACGGTAGGTCGCCATATACGCGCGGTAGATCGCGCCCATACCGTAGAGGAATAAATTGTCCTCGATGCGGCAGTTTGACAGTTCTCCGTAAATGTCGGTGCAGACGGTCTCTCCGGGCGAGAACGCCTGCGTATCCTGTTTGACGCGCCAGGTGTAACCGTCGTAAGCCATTATATTGCCCTTGAGGGTGCAGTTGGTGATCTTCGAGGCGGAGATCCCGTTCTCGTCAAGATCGTGAACGTGGTTCCAGATCTCCGCGCTGTGACCGCAGGATACCATCACGTTGTCGATGTAGTTTACGTTGTTGATGATAACGGGATTTTCGGTGTTGTTTGCGGTGGACTGGCTCGACATCCCGCCGTCGAAAACGTCGTGGACGTAGTTGTTGATCATGTAAACGCCGTCCGACCTTCCGTTGACCTCGAACGCGCTTTCCGCCGAATCGACGGACCCGCCGGTACAGCCGAACTCACAGTTTTTGAAGGTCGCGTTTTTTCCGCCCGACGAAATACCTCTCCCGCTGTATACGAACGCGAGATTGTCGACTACGACGTTGTCCGCTCCGAACAGGCACATCGCGTTTCTGCCCGCCTTGATATCGTCAAAGCTGTCGGCGGGATCGCCCTTGTCCCAGTACAGGTAGAGCGCGCCGGTCTCCCAGTCGTGGAAGAATTCGAGGTTGTGAAGAAGCGCCGTGCCGGGGTTTTCAAGAGACCGGGACTCACAGTAGAAATACTCGAGTCCGTTGAAGCACATTCCCTTTTCGTTCGAGACGAGCCCTTCGGCGAGCGCCTGCCTTTCTCCCTTTGCGGAAACGCGGATACCGACCGCGCGTCCTTCGTCGAATATCATGTTGCAGATCTCGGACCGCACTCCGTACCAGACCGCCGTGACCTCAGTCCCGTCGTCGTCCTCATATTCCGTGACCGTGTCGTCGACGCAGGCGATCTTCCAGATATTCGGATATCCGGTCGGCTCCCAGTCGCCGACTCCGTTTGAGTCGGTAAAGTCGAGCGCTCCGGTGAAGAGCGGCTTCGGCCCCTCGCCGTATGCTCCGTAGCTGACGTATGAGTTCATTCCGAGATTGCTCATGATACCTCTGTGGTAGTTTTTGGGATAATACACGCTTCCTCTTTCAAAGAAGACCCCGTCGCCTTTTCTCGGTATGCTGATATCGGTCCCCCCGATGACGCGCCAGAGCTTTGAAACCGATCTCCACGGGGTCTCGGGCGAGAGCCCGTCGTTGCTGTCATCGCCGTGTATCGAGGAGAGATAGTAGCATTTGCCTCCGTTTGCCTCGATCATTTCCGGCGTCAGCTCGGACGGGGAATTCTTGATCTCGGCGATCCTGTCGGCGAGGAGCTTGTCGTAATACGCTTTATCCTCCGCGGTATATTCCCGTACGTCGGCTGTGAAGCCCAGAGAGTAGTTTTTGAGATAATCGCTTATATCGGGATCCGCCGCCGCGCCGACCGCTTCGGCGTCCGCCTGCGTTTTGAAGAAACCGATATATTTCACGACGAATTTGCCGCCGCCCTTATAATCCTCCGGGCACGGTGAGAAAATGAGATTCTCTATCTGCGTCGTGCGGTCGACCGTGTGAGAGGCGAACGTCGCAGTAAGATCGGCGGTCGCCGTCCTCATACCGTCCTCGTCGGCTCCCGGCGCAAGGGTGAGATATTCCGTGAAACCCCTTGCGGTCTGGGTGTTGTTCGTTCTGTAGAACGCCGTCGGGACGGTCTCATCCATTCCGTCGAACGAGTAGCATATTTTGACTACGGGATACTCCTCCGGGAAGAATTCTGCGAGACTTACCGAGATCCCTGTCGTGTTCGCGGAAAGGTACGTCGCGAACGCCGTCGTGCCGTTCATTTCAAGAGTGAGGAGCGGATATTCGCCCGATTCGTCGAGACCGCGTTTCATGCCGCCCGCGAGGACGGATCCGTTTTCAAACAGATATTT
>JAFWPR010000017.1 GCA_017545225.1 Clostridia bacterium | reverse complement strand
TTTGACGGGTTGATTTTTGCCCCTACTTCGTTATCACCCTCGCAGGTAGGAGTCGCTACCTGCTTCGGGCACTGCCTTGCCGGGACAAAAATCATCTCCGGCAAAACTCTTCGACCCCGAGCGGATGATTATACGAGCAGATTTTCGCGCCGAGGACGATGCCTTATAAAAATAAGGCAAGGACGAGAAACGAAAATATGCCGTATATGCGCCGCTCCGGGCGGGTTCGGGTAACTCCTGTTACCCTAAGGTGACCGTGAAATCGAAGTTCAATATATCAAGTATTGTTTTAAGTATAACAAACGCGCGGCGTAATTGCAAGATTATGCAGGCTATCCTTTCGGCGCGGGAAATCATTGACAACCGTCACGTTTCGTGTTAGCATAAAAATGATGAACAAACGAAAAGAGAGGGAATCATATGTTCTGTATCAAATGCGGCGCAAAGCTTGAGGAAGGAGATCGCTTCTGCTCGAAGTGCGGCGCGCCGGTCAAGACGGCTGTCCCTCAGGGAACTCCCGCTCAGCCCGCATCCCGTCCCGTGTCTCAGGCTCAGCCCCGGGTATCGCCTCAACCTCAGACTCAACCTGCGCAGCAGGCGGCCTCCGGTCTCAGACCGATCCCGTTCGATTTTTCGAGGATCCCGATCCGCTACCGCTGTGCGAGCGGCCACGTCTTCGATTCGAAAGTTCCTCAGACGAACTGTCCGACGTGCGGCGCTCCGCTTCCCTCCGGAGGTCTGATCCAGATCTACCGCATGGGCAACATGATCGGCGCTGCGGTCGGGATGGGCGTGTATATCGACGACGTTCCGCTCGGGCACCTCGCTAACAAGCAGAGCATCCGCGTGAGCGTTCCTTACGGGATGCACAAGGTCCACGTAACGCACACGACGACTCGCAAGTGCAACGATCCCGTTTTCACGGTGACTCAGGAGTATCCTTACGTGTGGTGCAAAGCTCACTTCTCAAAGGGCGGTTTCGCCATAGCCGTCGAGCAGGCGAACCCGCAGGATATGCCTACGGCGTAACGAAAAACGAATAAAGCAAGAAACCGCGGTTCAAAAAAGGCCGCGGTTTTTTTAACATTTCGTTAATCAAACTCCTCTTGACACGTCCGCCGTCTTTGCCTATAATAAAAAAACAGGCGTACGGCGGATACGTTTTATTCCGCTCGCCCTAAATCAATTCTCAAGGAGAAAAAAGAAAATGAAAAAGATCATTGCGATCATTCTCGGTATGATTATGCTTCTCGCACTCGTTGCCTGCGGTACGAACGGCGGCGGTGAAACGAAGGGGACCGAACCCGCGACCGCGGCTCCCACGGCTCCCGCGACCGACGAGGCGACGGAGTCTGAATCCGAGACGGAACCCACAGAGGAAATCAACCTTCAGGAGAAGGTAGACGCGTTCTTTGAAAAGTATATGTGCGTCACTCACAACAAACTGGACATTATGTTCAACTACGCAGGCGCGTCGTTCACGATCGAGAACCTGACCAATATTATCAAAGAAGCCGCAGGACTTCCCGAATCGTTCACCGTTGAGATCGACGAGGCGGATTTTGAAACGTTCTTAGAGAACTATCAGGGCGCCGGCGACGGCGGCGGCGGGACCGGAAACGGCTTCTACTGGCCCGATCCCGTGGACGTCAAGTTCTCCAACCCCGCGACGGGCGAAGAGATCGTCAAAGAGCAGATCTCGTTCTCGTTCCGCAAGTGTCTCCCCTCTTCCGAGATTTATCCGAACGGCGTGCTCGGCACGTGCCCCGAGGACGGGAATATGACGTTGCAGGCGGCTTACGGAAAACTTAACGAGACCGCGATCTCCGACGACGTCCCCGCATACGAAGGCTACGAGGGAGAATACACCGCCGAGGCGGTCGAATCGTTCTTCCGCGAACTTACCGGCCTTACCGATAAGGATGCATACGAATTCTATGCGATCGGTTTTGATCCCGAAGCGAAGGGCGAGCCGTTCTACGCTCTCTTCTCCGACAAAAACGCACCGGACGGCAAATTCGACGCCGTTTGGGTAGAGACGGCTTTCAATTGACTTCATAACACAAAACGCGCCGCCGCGGCATATCGCCGCGGCGGTCTTTTTTTCGATTATTAACAAATAATTCATCTCGTCGGACCGAACCGCGTGTATAATAAAAATGAAATCCAAAACGGAAGGCTGAAAAGAATGAAAAGAACCGTATGTTTCCTTCTGACCGCTCTGTTTATCATCTTTACGATCCCCGCGGGCGCGGAACCCGAAACGGGAGAGGTACCCGTCGTTGCGAACGTTTTTTTCGACGTTCCGGAAGGGGAATGGTATTTCGGATACGTCTCGGGCGCCTGCGATCTCGGAGTCATGCAGGGCAAAGGAGGCGGTTTGTTCGATCCTGAGGGATCGTCCACCCGCGCGGAATTCGTCGCCGTCCTCATGCGTCTGTCGGGCGAAGAGACGGTAGGGACGGAAGACGCAGATCTGCCGTTTTCCGACGTCGGCCCGAACGACTGGTTCGCTCCGTACGTCGTGTGGGCGGTGGGAAAAGGTTACGTCAACGGTTATCCGGACGGCACGTTCCGTCCCGACGCCGTGATCTCAAGATGCGAAACGGCGGCCCTCATCGACCGCTTTATCAAAGGCGAGGGTATCGGAACGGTACCGGATCCCGACGCGCCGGACTCCTTCCGCGACGTTCCCGCGAACGCCTGGTACGCGAATGAACTCGACGCCGCGAGATCTTCCGGGCTGATGAAGGGCGACCCCGACGGCTCGTTCAGACCGGAGGACTCCGTCATCCGCGCCGAGATAGCGGCGATCGCCGTTCGGCTTGCGGACGTCATCAAAGAGTCGAAAGAGTTAGCCTCGCCGCTCCCGGTCGTAAGAATTGACACCGAGACCGGACGCGACGTCGAATCGAAGGAAGAATATATCACTACCGCCTTTTCCCTTGAAGCTCCGGACGGAAGATCGATCTCGGTTGACGAGGTAAACATCCGGGGCAGAGGCAACACCGCGTGGCGTGTGGATAAAAAGTCGTACAAGCTCAAATTCAATACCAAGATATGTCTGACGAACGAAGAGGAGTGCAACACCAAGGCGAAGGACTGGACGCTTATCGCGTGCCATTTCGACCGCTCCCTCGTCCGCAACCATATCGGATACCGCATGGCGCGCGCCGTCGGCGGTATCGAGTGGACGCCGTATACGGAGATGGTGGAACTGTACCTGAACGGAGAATACCGCGGGATCTATATGCTCGCCGAACAGGTCGAAGCGAAAAAAGGCAGAGTTCCGGTCGACGACGGTGAGAAAGAGGATATCGGATTCCTCCTCGAGATCGATTTCTGGAGCAAGGGACAGTACTACGTCGACTACTTCAAGTCGATGGGAAGAAAATACACGATCAAGACCGACTTTATGTATGAGGATCAGGTCGTGGCGATGAAGAGCCATCTTGAGACCGTTTACAACGTCATCTGCGAGGGGAACAGAGAAAAGATCGAATCGTGCGTCGACCTCGCGTCCGCAGTCGACATGTACCTTCTGAACGAGGTGTACCGCGAGACGGACGTCGGAACGGGAAGCGTTTATATGTACTTCAAGGAACCGCACGGGAAACTGTATTTCGGACCGGTCTGGGACCTTGACGGCGCGTTCGGAAACAACGTCGCTCAGACGTCGACGTCGGGCATGTTCGCCGGACACAAGATCAGCGCGTCGGGCTCTTATTCCGGAAGCGACGGCAATATGTGGTACGCCGCGCTTATGACGAACGGCTGGTTCCGTCAGCTTGCGAAGGAACGCTGGTTTGAAATAAGAGACACGCTTCTTGAAGTCCTCGACAGGGAACTGAAACCGATTTACTACAATATGCCGACTTTCGAGAAGAATTTCGAGGTTTGGGACATTCTTCACACCGATATCGGCGGAGGCGCGCCTCCGAAGACCCTTCGTTTCAACTCATGCTATGAGAACGTCGTTTATATGGAGGAGTGGGCGCGCGAAAGGATCGCCTGGCTCGACTCTCTTTACGGGCGCGACGATTTCGTAGACAACTACGCGGCCGACCGCGAGAAACTCGGGATCACGGCGCCCGGCCCGACCGATCTCAACCCCGACCATACGAAATGGACCGTTCCCGACTGGTACGAGCGCGACAAGATCGTGCAGATGTACCTCGACAGGATCTACGATATTCCGGACGAGTACCTCGAGGACACGAGGATCTTCGTCACGCTCGGCGCCAGAGTGACGATGACCCCCGAAAATATCTCGAAAGTCGTCCTCGGAGAATATCTGGGGATTGATACGGAGAGATATCAGTTCTTCATCAATGAGAGAGACCTCGAAAACGTTCGCTACAGTTACGGCGGACTCGGTAGCGGTCAGAAGATGATCGGAGTCCTGCACCTGGGTATCCGTGATCTTGTGACCGGCGAGGAATCAACGTCCGAGGAAGTGATTTTCACGTTCAAAAAGGATCTCAGACTCAACGGCAAGTTCGGAGTTGAATGAAAAACGGCCGGGACAGAGAAATTCTCTGTCCCGGCCTCCTTTTTACTCCCGGGTCTCCGCCTCGACGAAGACGGCGTAGTGATCGGACTGCGCGTAAGGACCGTCGCACTCTTTTTCAACGGAATACCTGACCGGAGCGAGTCCGCGGACGAAAACGTAGTCGATAGACGCGTCTGCGGCCTCGCCGTACTTTGACGAGTGGGTATTCGCCTCGGAAGTCTCTTTCGAGACGAGACGCGAGTCGTTCATGAATTCCTTTACCGTCTCGATCGCCTCGGAAAACGACGTATCGTTGAAGTCTCCCGTCAGCACTGCGGGCATATCGCATCGCGATGTTATAACGTCGCGCAGCAGACGCGCGCCGAGAATACGCGCCTCGTTCGAACGGTGATCCAGATGGGTATTGACGAACAGGATCGTCTCGCCGCTCGCCTTTTCGCGCAGGACCGCCCAGATCGCCGTCCTCAGACATCCCGCTCCGGGTCCGCGAGACTCGACTTCAGGCGTTTCGGAAAGCCAGAACACGCCCTCGTCGACCGCCTCGAAGCGGTCTTTTTTATAGTAGAGCGGAGTCGCCTCGTGATCGTCCTTTCCTCGAAATCTGAAAACGGAACCGTAACCGGGCAGATCCTCTTCCAGATAGTCGCGCCATCTGTCCGTCACTTCCTGAGCCCCGATGAGATCGGGATCGAGCCGGGAGAACAGGCGTTTCATCCTCTCGCGCCTTTTCGGATGCTCTCCGCCATCCGTCTCCCAGCACATCACGTTCTGGGTCACGATCTTAAGTTTCATAGAGTCACCACCCCGCTTTTGCATTTTCTCCCGATTATTATATCTCATCCGCGCGCCTATTTCAACAAAACGTTTGCAAAAAGGAGCGGCGTTTGGTATAATCGAATCAAACAATGAAGGGCAGCGTAAAACTGCCCGCCACGGAGATACAGTCATGAAAAGGATCGTCTCATTCATTATCGTCTCAATAATGCTCGCAACTGCGCTGGCGAGCGCTCTGCCCGCTTTTTCCGCGGCGGAGGATCCGGTCGACGTCGGCCCGGACAGATGGAGTTATGCATCTGTCAAATATGCGATCGACAACAACTATATGAAAGGCGTGGGAGGGAACCGCTTCGATCCCGAGGGTTCTCTCACACGTGCGATGGTCGCCACCGTCCTCTGGAGGAGACAGGGCAATCCCGCGCCGACCGCTCCGAGCGGTTTTTCGGACGTTCCGGCGGGAGAGTGGTACACGGACGCCGTAGCGTGGGCAAAAGAAACGGGGATCGTGAAAGGCGTTACCGATAAAACGTTCGAGCCCGACGGCCTGATAACGCGCGAACAGCTCGCGACGATGCTTTACCGTTTCGCCGCCTCGTTAGATCTGCCCGCGGACGCCGCCGCGGATCCTAACGGATTTGCCGACTCCGGAAAGGTCAGCGATTGGGCTGAAGACGCGGTCGGATGGGCGGTCGCCGAGGGCCTTCTGAAAGGCACGGACGGGAACAGACTCGATCCCGCGGGAGAAGCCACGCGCGAACAGTTCGCGGCGATAATCGAACGGTTTGACGCGTTCGCCGAGCGCGAGGGCAAACCCGACGTTGACGCGGACTTCTACGTCAGCGCTAAGGGCGACGATTCGGGCGACGGATCGTTCGCTCATCCGTTCCGCACCGTGTCGCGCGCGGCTCTCGCCGTCCGCGAGGCGGACAAAACCGGCAAAGATCGTGTATCCGTCGCGATCAGGCAGGGCACGTACGGTCTCTTCGATTTCAACCTGACGCCCTCCGACTCCGGGACGGAAGAGTGCCCGGTATCGTATTTCGCGTACGGCGACGGGCCCGTCGTCGTAACGGACGGGATCACGGTCAACGAGTCCGAATTCGTCCCGATCTCCGCGGAGGAAAAAACGCTCTTCCGCACGAACGCTGCCGACAGGATCAAAAAGGCCGATCTGTCGGGACTTTTCCCGTACGGCGCCGATATCGGCGACTATTCGGTCTACGGAGAGAGCGGGAAGCTCGACGTCTGCCGCTATCCCAACCGCTATTCGAACGGCGGCGAGGTCTTCTTTGAGAAGTCCGCCGACGTCGCGGGCAGGACCGAACTCAAAATAACGAACACCCTCCTCTCAAGAAGGATAGAAAAACTCAGAACGACCGAGAACGTAAAGCTATACGGTAATCTGGCTTTCGAATCGATCTTCCGGTGCGTGACGATCGGCTCGTACGACGCGAAGACCGCGACGGTGACCGTCGCCGATCCCGCCGAGATCGGGTCGTACCCGTGGGCGGGCGGCTTTTATCAGCTGACCGACGATCCCGACGATCCCCCGGAGTGGATGGTCCGCACGGATATCAACGTCATCCTGATGAACGCGTCCGAGGAGCTCGACGCAAAAGGCGAGTTCTGGGCTGACGCGGAAAACGGCGTCATCTACGTTTACGACCCGGCGGGCGATTATAATATCATCCCGTCGGATAAGGATATCTCCTCGAAAGCCGAATACGTCACGTTCGGGAACGTCGGATTCGTCGATCACACTTTCGTCCGCGAATACGATATACCCGTCTTTTACGTGGACAAAGACCCGGGCCGGGATTTTAAGGTCCTCAATATCACCGACCCGCAGCTTAACGACGACGACTGCGAGGGCCCCAAAGCCGAGCTGCTTGCGAAGATCGTCAATGAACTCGTCGCGACGGAGAAACCCGATCTGATAACCGTGACCGGCGACCTCGCGATGGGCGGGATGTACGGCGCGCTCTCGTTCCTCGTCGAACTGCTCGACTCCACCGGAGTGCCGTGGGCTCCGATCATGGGCAACCACGACCACCAGGATCTCGACTCGTATATCGACATGGTCGCCGACTATATCGAGGACGGAAAGAATTCGGTCTTCGCCCGCGGCGACAGGGAACTCGGATGCGGCAACTACGTCATAGTGATAAGGGAGAACGGCGTTCCGCTCCACGCGCTCATAATGATGGATACGCACGGCAAATTCTATTTTGTCGACGAAAACGGCCGCGAGTACTCCGTATACGGCGCGCTGACCGACAAACAGCTCGGCTGGTACGCCCGCGTATGCGACGAACTGGACGCCATGGGTGTGAAGGAATCGACTTTCTTCTGTCATATCCCGTGCTACACGTACAGAGAGGCGTTCGAGGCTGCGATCAAAGACGGGATCGATCCGCTTTCGGTCGACCCTCGAGACGGGATGCAGACCGGCGTATGGAACGAGGGGTATGAAGATTCCTTCGGCGTCAACTTCGCGGGCATCTCATCGAACCCGCACGACAACGGATTCTTCGATCTCGTTCTCGAAAAGGGCAGCACGAAAACGCTGATCTGCGGGCATAACCACGAGAACGATTTCTCGATCGGATATCGGGGCGTCCGCTTCGTCTTCGCGCTCAAGACCGGCTCCGGCTTCAGCTGGAATCCGAACCTGAGCGGCGGCACCGTTATTGAGATCGGCTCTGATTCCCACGCCTCGGTCCGTCATCATTTCGTTCTTTCATAACGCATTTATCCCCGCGCTCCGGCGCGGGGATTTTCTCCTTTTGCCCTTGAAAGATCCCCCCGTTTATAGTAGAATAAAAATGACAAAAGCTTCGGAGGCGGATATGGCGAAACTGTACTTCAAATTCGGCGCGATGGGCTCCTCGAAAACGGCTCAGGCGCTTATGACAAAGTTCAATTACGAGGAGAAGGACCAGACGGTCTGGCTCATCAAGCCCAAGACCGACACCCGCGACGACGCGGTCGGTCCCGACGGCAAGATAAAGACGATAATCCGCTCCCGCATCGGCCTTTTCTCCGAGGCGGAGGCGATAGGACCCGAGGTCGACCTGTACCGCGAGTATCTCGCGCGCTCCGAGGTCCGCAAATACGCCGACGTCATCGTATGCGACGAATGCCAGTTTCTCACGGCGGAACAGGTCAACCAGCTCAAGGATCTCGCCGACCGACGCGACGTCCCGGCGCTCTGTTTCGGCCTTCGCGCGGACTTCCAGACGAAGCTGTTCCCCGGAAGTATGCGGCTTTTCGAGATAGCGGACAGCATCACCGAGATCAAATCCATCTGCAGGTGCGGCAGAAAGGCGACGGTCAACGCCCGTTTCGACGACGACGGGCAGATCGTCACGGAGGGCGACCAGGTAGTCCTCGGCGGCAACGACCGATACGAGGGCATGTGTTACAAATGTTACCGGGCTCTGATCGACGACAAGCTCGGAATTATTAAATAGGAGGACGGCGAAAATGGACGTAAAAGAGATCCTCGCGATGTGCGATCACACGCTCCTCTCGCAGACTGCGACGTGGGAGCAGATCAGGGAGGTCTGCGACGACGGCATCAGGTACGGCACTGCGTCGGTATGTATTCCGCCGAGTTTTGTAAAGCAGGCGAAGGAATACGTCGGCGACCGCCTCGCGATCTGTACCGTCATCGGTTTTCCGAACGGCTATTCGACCACTGAGACAAAAGTTTTTGAGACCGCCGACGCCGTAAAGAACGGCGCGGACGAGATCGACATGGTCGTCAACCTCGGATGGGTCAAGGAAGGGAAATACGGCGCGATACTCTCCGAGATCGACGCGATCAAGGAAGCGTGCGGCGGCAAACTTCTCAAAGTCATCATCGAGACGTGCCTTCTGAACGAGGAAGAAAAACTCCGTATGTGCTGCGCCGTCTCCGACTCGAAGGCGGACTATATCAAGACCTCGACGGGCTTCTCGACCGGCGGCGCAACGTTCGAGGACGTAAAATACATGAGGATGTGCACTTCGCCGTTCAAGAAAGTCAAGGCGGCGGGCGGGATCTCGTCGATCGAGGACGCCGAGAAGTTTATCGAACTCGGCGCGTCCCGTCTCGGCACGAGCCGTATCGTGAAGATAGTCAAGGCGCAGGAGAAGAAGGACTGAAAAGGAGGACAAAACGGTGGCAAACTACCCGACCCCCCACATAAAAGCGGCGCCGGAGGATTTCGCAAAGACGGTCCTCATGCCGGGCGACCCGCTCAGATCGAAATTCATAGCGGAAAATTTTCTTGAAGACGCGAAACTCGTCAACAACGTCCGCGGAGTCCAGGGCTACACGGGCAAATACCGCGGCGTCCCCGTCTCCGTCATGGCTTCGGGAATGGGCATGCCGTCGATCGGCATCTATTCGTACGAGTTGTATAATTTCTTCGACGTCGACAATATCATCAGAGTCGGCTCCGCGGGCGCGATGAATGAGGCGATCCGCGTGCGCGACGTCGTCATGGGAATGGGCGCGTCGACGAACTCGAATTTCGCGTCGCAGTACCGCCTTCCCGGCACGTTCTCGGCGATCTGCTCGTTCGAACTTCTCCGCGCCTGCGTGGGCGAGGCGGAGGCGATGGGCGTACGCTACCACGTCGGCAATATTCTGTCGTCCGACACTTTCTACAACGACACTTACGGTCTTAGGGACGAGGAACTGTCCGCAAATGTCTGGGGCAAAATGGGAGTTATGGCGGTCGAGATGGAAGCGGCGGCGCTGTACCTGAACGCGGCGCGCTGCGGGAAGCGCGCTCTCGCGATCTGCACGATCTCCGACCACCTTATCACCGGTGAGGCGACGACCGCCGACGAAAGGCAGAACTCCTTCACCGAAATGATGGAACTCGCTCTCAGAACTGCCGTTAAAATGGCGGAGTAAGTTATGAAAAGAAGAGTATTTATCATCGTCCTCGACTCTCTCGGCGCCGGCAGGATGCCCGACGCGCCGCTTTTCGGCGACGGGGACGTCAACACGCTGAAACGCATTTCATTCTCTCCCGAATTCCGTTTCAACTCGATGAGAGAGATGGGAATGGGCCTCATTGACGGAGTCGATTATCTGCCCCGGACGGATTCTCCCGAGGCGGCGGTCTGCCGCCTCGCAGAGAGATCGGCGGGCAAGGATACGACGATCGGTCACTGGGAGATCGCCGGCGTCGTCAGCCCGTCGCCTCTTCCGACGTACCCGAAAGGATTTCCGGACGAGGTCCTCGACGAGTTCAGAAAGAGGATCGGGCGGGACGTTCTGTGCAACCTCCCGTACTCAGGTACGGACGTCATAAGGGATTACGGCGAGGAACACCTGAAAACGGGCGCGCTCATCGTCTACACCTCCGCGGACAGCGTATTCCAGATCGCCGCGCACGAGGAACTCGTGCCGCCGGAAAAACTGTACGAATACTGCCGCATCGCGCGCGGGATTCTCACGGGCCGCCACGCCGTCGGCAGGGTCATCGCCCGACCTTTCGTCGGAGAACCGGGCAATTTCACCCGCACGTCGAACCGTCACGATTTCTCGCTTGAGCCGCCCGGGGAAACGCTGCTCGACGCGCTCGCATCGGAGGGACGCGACGTGATCTCCGTCGGCAAGATCTACGATATCTTCGCCGGACGCGGCGTCACCGAGTCGAACTTCACTCACGGCAACGCGGAGGGAATGGAAAAAGCGCTCGAGATCGCGGACCGCGATTTCGACGGTCTCTGCTTCGTCAATCTCGTCGATTTCGATATGCTGTACGGACACAGACAGGACGTCGACGGGTACGCGCGCGCGTTCGCCGCTTTCGACGATTTCCTCCCGAAATTCAAGGCGAAAATGAGAGAGGACGATATCCTGTTCATCACCGCCGACCACGGGTGCGATCCGGGAGACGACCACACCGACCACACGAGAGAGCACGTGCCGCTTATCGTTTACGGAAAAGGGATCAATCCCGTGAACCTCGGAACGCGGACAGGGTTCTGCGATATCGCCGCGACCGCGGCGGAGGCGCTCGGCGTCCCTTACCGCGGGGACGGGAAGAGTTTTTATAAAACGGTCGCCCGCCCGACCGAAACGGAGACCGCGCTTTGCCGCGCCGCCCTCGAGGGCAGACGGCGCGCGTACGTTCCGTATTCAGGCTTTTCCGTCGGAGCGGCTCTTCTCACGCCGTCCGGAAAGATCTTCTCGGGCTGCAATATCGAAAACGCCGCGTACACCCCGACGAACTGCGCGGAGAGGACGGCGCTCTTCAAAGCGGTCAGCGAGGGTGAAAAAGAATTCACGATGCTCGCCGTCTGCTCGGGAAAGGGCGAACACGCCGACGCCGGTTTCCCGCCCTGCGGCGTCTGCCGTCAGGCGCTCTCGGAATTCTGCCGCCCCGATATGCCCGTTCTCATTATGAAAAACGACGGCGAATTCGAGCGCACGACGTTCTCAGAACTGCTTCCCGACTCGTTTACGTCGGACTTTATGAAATGAATAATAATAATTCCTCGGGTATTATTATGTATTTT
>JAFWPR010000016.1 GCA_017545225.1 Clostridia bacterium | reverse complement strand
CGTTCATATAAAAAGTGAAGAACTCGTTCCCGGCGACGTCATTATCCTTGAAGCGGGAGACGCCGTTCCCGCAGACGCGCGGCTTATTGAAAGTGCCTCTCTCAAAGCGGAAGAAGCGGCGCTCACCGGCGAATCGGTCGCCGTTCTGAAAGATACCGATCCCGTTACGGGAGAAGAAGTTCCTCTCGGCGACAGGACCAATATGGTCTACACCGGCAGTACCGTCGTTTACGGAAGAGGCCGGGCCGTTGTGACAGAAACGGGAATGAAGACCGAGATGGGTAAGATCGCCGACGCGCTCGCAACGGCGCGCGACGAGGCGACCCCCCTTCAGAAAAAGCTCTCGTCTCTCAGCCGCGTTCTTACCGTTGCCGTACTTGCTATCTGCGTGTTTATGTTCGTCTTCGGCATTATCAGATCCGGTTCGTTAAACGCTGAAGTAATGATCAACACGTTCATGCTCTCCGTCAGCCTTGCCGTCGCCGCGATACCGGAAGGACTTGCCGCAGTCGTCACGATCGTGCTTTCGATCGGCGTGACGAAGATGTCCCGGCGCAACGCAGTTATCAGACGTCTTACCGCAGTCGAGACGCTCGGCTGCACTCAGGTCATTTGCTCGGATAAGACAGGGACGCTGACTCAGAATAAAATGACAGTCGTGGAGGCGTATACCGAAAAAGGAGAACTCCTCGCCCTCGCGATGACGCTCTGTTCCGACTCGGTGATCGACCGTGACGGTAACGTTACGGGAGAGCCGACCGAGAACGCACTCGTATCTTACGGCGCGTCCGTCGGCCTTTACAAATACGATCTTGACGCGATCACGCCCCGCTGCGGTGAATTTCCTTTCGATTCGGTCAGAAAACTAATGACAACCGTTCACCCGGACGCCGACGAGTTTATCAGTTATACAAAAGGCGCCCCGGATGAACTGCTCGAAAAATGCACGTCGTATTTGACCGCCGACGGCGTCGAGCCGATGACCGCGGAAAAGAAGGCGGATATCCTCGCGCAGAACAAGAGTATGGCGGACGGTGCTCTCCGCGTTCTCGCAGCCGGCATGAAGAGGTATACCGCGATCCCCCAAACGATGGAAGAGGCCGAGAGCGACCTCTGCTTTATCGGTCTTGTCGGAATGATCGACCCCGTTCGTCCCGAAGTCGAAGACGCGGTCAAGAAATGCCGCGAGGCAGGGATCCGCGTCGTAATGATAACGGGCGACCACGTTGATACCGCCGTCGCGATAGGGAAGAGCCTCGGTATGCTCTCGGACCGTTCCGGAGCGCTTACAGGCGCTGAACTCGACCGTTTGAGCGACGAGGAACTGTACGACAGAATAAGCGAATTCTCCGTTTATGCACGCGTCAAGCCGGAGCACAAGGTCCGTATCGTAAACACCTGGCGCAAACACGGAATGATCTGTGCGATGACAGGGGACGGCGTTAACGACGCGCCGGGGATCAAGAGTGCGGATATCGGCGTAGGGATGGGTATTACCGGTACGGACGTCACTAAGAACGTCGCCGATATGATCCTGGCTGACGATAACTTTGCAACGATCGTCGGAGCCGTTGACGAGGGCCGCAGGATATACGCTAATATAAGGAAGTCGATCCAGTTCCTTCTGTCTTCCAATTTGAGCGAGGTGCTCGGCGTATTCATCGCGACGCTTTTGGGTTTCAAACTTCTTCTTCCTGTTCACATGCTTTGGATAAACCTGATAACCGACAGCCTTCCCGCTCTTGCGCTCGGAATGGAACCGTCGGAAGAGGATTCGATGAAAAAACCGCCGAGAAGCTCGAAGGAAGGTCTGTTTTCGGGCGGCGTAGGGTTCGACGTGATTTATCAGGGCGCGTTCGTCGCGATCCTGACGCTTCTCGCCTACTTTATAGGTCACAGGATGGAAGCGGGCAGATGGGAGATCACCAACAGTCCCGACGGTATGACTATGGCGTTCCTCACAATGTCGATGGCGGAGATATTCCAGTCGCTCAATATGAGGAGCAGGCGCGGTTCGATCTTTACTCTGAAAAAACGCAATCTGTGGCTCTGGGGAGCCGCTGCGGTCGCGTTTCTGCTTGTCGTGGCGGTCATCTATATTCCGCCGCTTGCAAAAGCTTTCTCATTTGAATCGATTTCAGCGCTTGAATTTTTGACGGCGTTCGGACTGTCTATCACGATAATCCCGCTCGTCGAATTCGTAAAACTTATTCAGCGTTCGGTTCACAAGAAATAAAAAAAGAGGGCGGTACGCAGCTTGAACAGGTCCAGTAAAAACGGACATTGAAAAAAAGAGGCCTCCTATGATACAATCAAAAAGTATCATAGGAGGTTTTTTTATGCCAAGAAATTACCGACACATACAAGAATACGAGAAAGAGATACT
>JAFWPR010000015.1 GCA_017545225.1 Clostridia bacterium | reverse complement strand
CGACGTTTGAACGCAGAAATACAAGATCGAGTTTTTTAACGTTTATCCCGCCGAAATCGACTTCGCCCCCCGTTACGTCGTAAAGGCGAGGTATCAGGGAGATCAGCGTCGATTTGCCCGAACCTGACGGCCCGACTATCGCGATGCTATTACCGCTTTTAAGATCAAAGCTTACGTCTGTCAGGATCTCTCTTTCTTCATTGTACGAGAACCTGACGTTTTTGAAACTGACGCTTCCGTCCGTTGACGCGGGAGTGATTGCGTCCGGTGCGCTCTCTACTTCTACGGGCATATCGTAATATTCGAATATTCTCGTGAAAAGAGCCATTGAACGTATCCACTCTACCTGTATGTTCAGAAGGGAATTGACGGGTCCGTACATTCTTCCGAGCAGAGCGACGAGGACCGTTATATCGCCGACAGTAAGGGTGGGATCGTATCTCATCATGATTATTCCGCCGACAAGGTAAAGAAGCATCGGACCAACGCTCGAAATGGTTTCTATTATGACCATGAACCATCGGCCGGCCATCCGTTCCTTGATATTGAGTTTTATCATCCGATGACCTGCGCTGCGGTATCTCTCGTATTCGTATTTTTCGCGGCCGAAGAGTTTTACCAGCAGTTGTCCGCTGACCGACATCGTTTCATTGAGGATCCCGTTTATCTCGTCATTGCATTCCTGCGCCTCTTGAGTCAACTTCCATCTCGTTCTTCCTGCCCATCTGGTCGGTATCGTAAAGAGGGGAACGATGACGATACCGACGATCGCAAGGATCCAGTTCTGCCTGAACATGATCACAACGGCTGCGGCAAGCGTCACAACGTTGGAGAGGATCGAGGTAAAGGTGTTGGATATGACTGATTCTACGCCCGAAATGTCGCCGGTCATTCTCGTGATGATATCGCCCTGATTGTTCGACGTGAAGAACCGCTGAGACATCTTCTGAAGATGCGCGAACATCTTGTTGCGCATATCGTAGGAGATATGCTGCGATATCCAGTGATTCAGGTAACTCTCGGCAACTCTGATAAGGTTAGAACCGAGGCTGACAGCAAGCGACGCCGAAATGAGGATGATCAGGATCCTCATATTCTTGCCGAGAAGACCGTCGTCGACGATCTTTCCCGTCAGAACGGACGGCAAAAGACCGAGCACGGATGATATGAGTATGCATCCGAGCACGATTGCCATCTGTCCTTTATACGGTTTAAGATATGAAAAGATCCGCTTGAGCAGTTTCCCGGTGACCTTCGGTCGGTTTTGCTTTTCTTCTTCCGTGAGCGGACCTCTGCCCATAAATCCTCTGGGGTGGGGAGGCGGCATGATTTTATCCTCCGTTCATAACGTTTACGGATAATATATCAGTTTTCTGTGAGATATAAGTGAAAACGGTATGAAATTTATTCTCCGAATAAAGGCGTTGAAAAATACCTTTCCGCGGTGTCGGGAAGAACGGTGACGACCGTTTTGCCGGGGCCGAGCTTTTCCGCGAGCTTGATCGCGGCAGCGACGTTCGTTCCGCTCGAGATCCCGCACATTATTCCTTCTTCACGGGCAAGACGCTTGGACGTTTCTATCGCGTCCGCGTCGGTAACGACGTGGATCTCGTCGTATATCTCACGGTTGAGGATATCCGGAATTATCCCGTCGCCGATACCCATTTGGATATGCGTTCCTATCGTTCCTCCGGCGAGGATCGCTGCGTTTTCCGGTTCTACCGCCCATATCTCTATATTCGGGTTCTTTTCCTTGAGTACTTCGCCAATCCCGGAGATCGTTCCTCCGGTCCCGATGCCGCTGCAGAAGCCGTGTATGGGCCCATTGACGTCGTTGAGGATCTCAATTGCGGTATGCTTGATATGAGCGTCTTTGTTGTCGGGATTTGAGAACTGCTGAGGAACGAAAACGTGAGGGTCTTTTTCTTTCATCCTCATTGCCGTCAAAAGGCACTCCTCGATGCATTTCCCTATATCCCCCGCGTCGTGAATGAGCTTGACCTCCGCGCCGTAATGACGGACGAGTTTGGATCGCTCCGCGCTGACGGAATCGGGCATAATGATTATCGTTCTGTATCCTTTGACCGCTCCGACAAGAGCAAGCCCGATCCCCTGATTTCCGCTCGTCGGTTCGACGATTATCGAATTACTGTCAAGAAGTCCCTTTTTTTCGGCTTCATCGATCATATTGAACGCCGTTCGGGTCTTGATCGACCCGCCGACGTTAAGTCCTTCGAATTTAACGAGTATTTCAGCGCATCCTGCTGGAACCATTTTGTTCAGTCTGATAAGCGGCGTGTTTCCGAGCGCATCAAGAATGTTTCGGTATACCATCGGTTTCCTCTCAATCAAGTGTAAATGCCATAACGACGGGGTTGTGGTCGCTGTTGATAAAGCCGAGATCTTTAGTTTCAAGATTTGATACTTTGACGTTTTCAGATACGATGAATCCGTCGATCAGATAATATTGGAAGTTGTCGAGGTCAGCCCCGATAAGAGGCTGATCGAGGCTTCTGCACGAAGGCGTCCTTTCATCCATGAGGAACTGCCATCCGTCCTCGAATGTGGAGACGTCAATGACGCCCGGTGCCCATTTTCCTTCCTGCGCCTTGAAAAGATCAGCGTCTTCGGATGAGAATATCTGATTGAAGTCTCCGCCTGCAATAACGTAATTTCCTTCGGCGTATTCTTTTTCAAGAAATTCCTTGAGAGCGGCTGTCTGCATAATCTTGCCCTCGCCGTCATCGTATGCCTCAAGGTGAAGGTTGATGAGTACGAGATGCTTATCGCTGCCCTCGACGGGTATCCTGTTCACGTTGAGACATCTTTTGAGATTAAGCATGCTTACCGGCCATTTGAAAGGGATAGGAAGCTGGATCCTTTCCGCGCTTTCGACCTTATATTCCGCCAGCGTCATAACCCCGGACGCGATTTTGCCCATCGGAGGGATAGGATAGGGATGAAACGCAACTTTGAAGTTATATGCAAACGTAGACGAAAAACCGTCGAACGCGTCGCGGATCGAATCGGCTTCGTTTATTCTGTGGGAACGGTCGGAACTCACGTCTGTTTCCTGCAGAAGTATAAGCGACGGCTTTTCCGATTTGATGAAAGAAATCACGGCGTCGAGGTTTTCCTCGACTCTTTCTTTAGATGCGGTATTTACCATTTTACCGCCGTCCATGAAGAAATCGGCGTTATCGCCGAGAGCGCAGTAACCGACGTTCCAAGAAACAACCTTGACTGTTTCTCCGGTCGGAACCTCCTTGTCCGCTGTCCCGACGACCGTGATCGTCTCCTCGTCGGCAGGCTTGTATTCCGTCACGGAAAGGAAAACAAGGAGTCCGGCAAACAGTAAAACGACGATTAGGATCAGGATAAGGATCACTTTTAGAACTTTCAGGAACGGGTTCCTCTTTTTCTTTTCTTTACTCATTTCAGATCTCCCTTTTCTTTTTATTTAAGGATTTTTGTACTATGAACGTAAAGAGTATCAGTGCAAATACCGCGCCGAGAGCTTCTCCGGCGGGAAGAGCAGAGGCAAGTCCGGCGTCTCCGAAGAGACGGTCGAGGAGAAACATCAGAGGGATATAGAAGACGAGTTCCCTTACAGCGGCATGTATAAGGGTTTCTTTTCCTTTGCCCATCGCCTGCATACAGAACGAGGTGTGATAGTTGATGAATTGAAATGGCGAGGCAAGGCATCTGATCCTCAGATATAACGCGGCAAGTGAAACGGTAAGCGCGGCCGTTTCGGCGTCGCCAGCAGAAGTGCTGAGGAATACGCCGGAAACGGGGCCTGCGAAGATCTCGAGAAGCAGTATGCAAACGGCCGAAACTCCCAGTCCGAAAAATCTCGCCATTCTGATCGTATCGTTCATTCTCTTTCTGTTTCCGGAAGCGTAGTTGTACGCGACTATCGGAAGCATTCCCTGACACAGACCGATATTGACGGCGTTGGGTATCCTTTCGACTTTCATTACTATTCCCATTCCCGCAAGAACGAGATCGTTATGCGCTGAAGAGAGGATGTTGACGCAAATGCTGGCTAAGTCGAAAAGCGCGGTGAGTATCGCGGACGGGATGCCGACCGAGAACAACTGTTTCAGATTGTCCGGTTTGATCTTGAAAGCAAGGCGCGGGCTGAAGGACAAAGGAGCCGTCCTTGACGCCGAACCGTACGCGAAAAGAAGATAGATTAGTCCGACCGTGTTCGAAATAAGCGTAGCGACAGCCGCACCGACTACTTCGTTACCGGGAGGGAAAATGACGAACATGAAAAGGGGGTCAAGCGCAATGTTCAATAATCCTCCCAGACTCAACCCGAAAGACGCCCTGGAGGAATAGCCCGCGTTTCTCAGCAGATGAGCGATCGTAAGTGAAAGAAGAGTCGGAAGAGAACCGAGTACGATAACGAAAAAAGTGTATCTGCCGGCATAACCTACTGTCGCGTCGGACGCGCCGAGAAATCTGAGGATAGGGTCGGAGAAAATACCGATTACGAATGAGTACAGAAGTGCCGTTGCGATCGCTCCGTAACAGCTGAAAGCGCTCGTCGATCTGGCTCCGTCCGGGTCGCCTCTTCCGAGCAGACGCGAGACAAGACTTCCTCCGCCTATTCCGAAAAGGTTGGAGAAAGCTACGTTCAGCATCATGAGAGTCAGCGCTACGGTCGTCGCAGCCATCATATACGAGTTTCCCGTTCTTCCGATGAAGAACGCGTCGACCATATTGTATATGAGATTTATCAGCTGACTGATAACCGTCGGGATCGCCATTTTTGCAAGCGCTTTCGGAACCGGAAGCGACTCGAATATTTCTTTTTTTGAGATATTTGCCATAATTCAGCCTTCGGGGTCGTTCTTACAGCCCGTATATTTCACCGTATTTTTCGGTAAGATAGTCCGCGTATGCGGAAGGATCGAACGATCCGCCCGTGATGCGACGTATCAGTTCATCCGGCGTATACAGCTTTCCGTATTGCCAGATATTCTTTCTGTTCCATTCGTTGATGGGAGCGAAATCACCTGAGAGAATACATTTTTCGACGTCGATTTCTTTCTTCATCTCACGGTAGAATTGCGCCCCATAAGCGTTTCCGAGAGCATATGATGGAAAGTATCCGATCATTCCGCCCGACCAGTGAGTATCTTGAAGTACACCCTCTTTATCGGTCGGTACTTCCACTCCGAGGTATTCTTTGTAAAGCCTGTTCCATTCATGTGGCAGTTCTTTTACAGTGAGGTCGCCCAGCATCAGACGTTTTTCAAGCTCGTAACGGATCATGATATGGAAACAGTAAGTTACTTCATCCGCCTCGGTGCGGATAAGGGATGGTTCGACCCTGTTTACCGAGCGGAATAAGTCTTCTGCGCAGTAACCCTTCATCTGTTCGGGGAAGATTTCGCGTATTTTCGGGAAAACGAGCGTGCAGAACGCACGGCTTCTTCCTATGATATTTTCGTAGAACCTGCTCTGGCTCTCGTGAATGCTCATCGACGTCCCCTCGTCAAGTACGGTAAAAACGTATCGGTCGTCGCATCCTGTTTCGTAAAGCGCGTGGCCTCCTTCATGAATAACGCTGTACATTGAAGAAGCGAAATCATCCTCGTAATAGTGCGTGGTGATCCGTTCGTCAAGATGCGAACCGAGACTTATCGTGAACGGGTGTTCCGTAGTCGAGAGCGCCACGTGTTCGGGGTCAAGGCCGATGAGGTCCATAAGGTAAAGGGAAAGTTTTTCCTGATCCTTCGAAGGGAAGAAACCGTTTCTTATCGCGTTATCAATTTGCGGCGTTTTTGAGATTGATGAAAGAAGAGGAGAGATCCTCTCGCGAAGCGTTCCGAAAAAAGCGTCAAGCTTTTCGGAATCAAGTTTTTCCTCATATTCATGAAGGCAGTAATCGTACGGATCGGAATCGGGTTCAACGTACCCTGCGATTTCTTTCTTCATTTCGATTATTTTTTCGAGTTCAGGTGAGAATAGAGCGTAATCCGACGATTCCTTAGCTCTATGCCAGACGTCGTCGGCGCGTACGACCTGCGCTCTGTACGCGATGTAAAGGTCTCTCGGAATTTTCGCGTTCTTTTTTGAATCTTTCAGCAAAAGATAAACCGTCCGATCCTCTTCAGCCGTCAGTTTTTTTCTTTCGGACTCAAGAAATAAGAGCAATTCGGCAACTTCGTTCGACGTAGAAAGCGCGTAGAGTTCGCCCGACAGGGTCGCCATGGTTTCGCCGCGTGCCGCAGCGGCTCCCCTCGGAGCTGAAGTAGCTCCGTCAAAATTCAGCAGCTCGAGTGCGTGTAAATATGCGGCAGCCTTTTTTTGATAAGCAGCAAGTTTATCTTTTGCTTCTTTGATATCCATTTTATCCTCCGGTTTCAGGATTGCTTAAACCGTATTTCCGGTTCGTAATGCTCAAAGATAACCACGTCGTGTTTTTTTTCGCTCCCCGGATCGTGTGCGGTCCACGCGACGGGAACTGCGCCGAGCCAGAGACAGAATTTGACCGAGAGCGGTTTTTTACCAATCTTGTATGCAATGAATTCGGGCCGCGCGAAGCAATTCAGAAGGAGTCTACCGAGAAGTGCGCCGGTGAGTTTATCTCTGGCGGAATCGCCGTAATGTTTCGGCGGCTGTGAAAGAAAACCTCTGAAGATATGTTTCGCGTTCTTCCTGAACCATCTGACGATAAACGGATCGAAACTTTCAATACAGTATTCTCCGTCGTACTCCTTCAATAGTTCATACGTTTTTTTGCACAGTTCGGCTCTATTGACGCACGTTTTAAGCTCGACGATCAAAGGTTCTTTCCCGGCGACTGTCTCAAGAACTTCCGAGAATAGGGGTATCTTCTGATCGGTCTCCCTGAGCGAAAGTTCGCGCAGCTCTTCAAAGGTAAAATCATCAACGCGGGCGCTGACACCGCACATGCGGTCAAGCGTATCGTCGTGGAAAACGACGACCTGACCGTCACGCGAGAGTTGAACGTCAAGCTCCATACCGTAACCGTTTTCGCACGCGTTTACAAAAGCTGCAAGAGAATTTTCGGGTATGGACTGGTCTTTGCTGAAAAGACCTCGATGCGCGATGTTTCTTCCATAAAACGGCTTGACTTTATTTTCTTCAGGACGGCGTGGCGCGATCAAAAAGAGCAGGAGCAGAAAACACGCAGCGAGAACAGACAGAACGATCGGTATCCAAATCATATAACGGTCTCCTTTTATTCGCCGTCAAGGGCTTCGATCCTGTGTGAGTTCGCAACTTTCTTCGCTTTGATGTTCTTGACCAGCAGCGTGAATACGAAGAAACTGACGAGGAACAGAACCGCGGCATAGATCGGAAGCGTGTTCCATGCGGTCGTTATTCTGAATACGAGACCGAGGAGTACGGGAGTGATCGTTTGAGCCGACATACTCGCGGCATAATAATAACCAGTGAATTTCCCGATCTTTTTGTTTGAGCATAGTTCGACGACCATCGGGAAAGAGCAGTTATGTACGAGCGCCATACCGAAACCTTTGATCGCCCAAACCGCGAACAGAAGCGCGGGAAATGAAAATTCTCCGTGTTCGCCGACGGCTTTTCCGGTCGGAGTAACGAAGCACATCACTGCCATTGCCGCTACGGTGACGACCAAACCTCCGGATATCGTCCACTTCCGTCCGATCTTGTCGGCGATCGTTCCCGCTATCGCAAAACCGAGAACGCTCGCCACGCCTCCGACGATTGTCAGAATCATCGTCGCAGACGAAGCGGAATTGAGGTAGTAAATGACGTAGTTCCCTATATACGTTCCGATCGCGTTGTCCGCCATGAACCAGAGAAACTCTGCGCCGAGTATTGCGAGAAGCATCTTTTTGTTTGCTTTCGACATGGGCGCGTCGTCGCTGACGGGGTTCTCGATCGCCGCCATCTGTTCACCGAGTTCCATATCTTCTTTCAGTTCTTCGGCAAGTTTATTTTCTTTTACCGTAAAGAACAGGACGAACGCCGATATAATCATAAGCACCGAAGCGATTATGAACGGTATTTCTATGATCCAGAGTTTTCTGTCGGCATCAGGGACGTTAATATAATCGGAGAGCTTGAGGAAAATACCGAGTACCGTCGCCATCGCGCCGCCGAAATAACCCATTACGTTGATAATACCGTTTGCCTTTGCGCGAAGAGGCTTGGGCGTAATATCGGGCATCAGGGCAACTGCAGGGTTACGGTACATCATCATGAATATGAGGACGATAATCATTATCGCTATCATTCCCGCAACGTTGTTGGCGTGAAAGAAGAGAGGAATAAACGGGAAAGCGACAGCCGATACCAGCGTACCGATGAGAATGAACGGCATGCGCTTTCCGATCGGTGTTTTCGCTTTGTCGGAAAGGTTTCCGAATATCGGCAGAAGAATAAGAGCGGCAAGATTGTCGCACGCCATGATGATTCCTACGATCCACTGAACGTTCAGGATCTTCCCGGGATCGGCGAGTTTAAGTTCCGCCGACGAAAGATCGTACATTCTTCGTGCGAAAATGTCGGTCAGGAAGGTGGGGCACCACGAGTCGTAGACCTGCCATAAGAGCAGTATCCCGAAAAACGCGAAGCCTATGAGAAAGGTCCTCTTCAGATTGAGTTTGAGTTTGCGTTCGGATTCCATTTTTTTGACTCCTTTCGCGGTTTAATAATAATCGACCCGTTTGCAGTTGTCAAAGAGCGGGGGATACAGATTGTCTTCGGGATCGATCCCCGCAAGCCGACAAACTTCATCGTGCGCGCGCCTTGTAATATCGTTTTCTTTTTCATGCTGAGGCAGATCCTTGTCGGCGAAGATCGGTTCGCCTATATGCAGATCGAGCAGAGCTATCTGACGGAAGATCTTTTTTCTGATGAAGCCAGGTTCCCGGTATGAGAAAGCGAGTGGGAGGATCGGTTTTCCCGTTTTTATCGCGAGTGAACCCATCCCGCCTTTGAATGGACGTATTGGTTTGTAGTATTCCCACATGCTTCCCTCGGCGTAAATGTGCAGCCAACCACCGTCAAGCATTTTTGTCACGGCGCGCATAAAGGCTCCGGCGCCGTGAATATTGTCGTCCGGGAAGGGGATCCCTCCGGTCAGACGGGATATCGTCCCGTTTTCTCCTCTGATGTTTCTCGACCAGACGATAACGTAAGGCTTGAAAGGTCTCACTGCTTTCATTACGCCGATGTAATCCCAGAAATGGACGTGATTTGAGCAGGAAATAACCCCTTTTCTGAGAAGTTTTTTGTGTTTCTTCAGATTCTCTCTTCCTCTTATTCTGAGTCCGGTCCTGACCGTCGCGACAGGGAAAACCAGGATATAAAGAAGTATCCGAATGAGCGCCTTTTTGAATCGGAAAAATAACGAATCGTCTATATAAGGATACTTAGCGTCAAAAACGAGCCCGTTGTCCTTCCTGACCGTTATGTAATGCTTGTCCGTATCCTCCGGAAACGGGAATTTGTGTGTTTTCGGATCGTAACTCATATACGTACTCCTTTAATGGGGGAAAATATATTTTGACGGGAGAAAAGATCAGACAACGGTCATCTCGCCGCGAAGCGATACTTCCATATTCTTTTTAACGCGGTCTTTGTCAAACCCGCAGCTGAACAGATAATAGAGTTTCGCAACCGCCGCTTCCGTCGTTATGTCAAGCCCGCTCACTGCTCCCGCTCGCTTGAGAGCTCCGCTCGTTTCGTATACTCCGAGAGAAACGGCGCCCTGAGGACACTGTGAGCAAACTGTCAGCACGGTGCCGTTGGCAAAAGCTCGCTTGATTATAGGGAGCAGCGCGTTTCCGTCGCCGGGAATATTACCCGCTCCGAACGTTTCGATCACTATCCCGCGCAGTTTTTCCGTCATAATTGATTCGAACAGAGAAAACTGGATACCGGGAAATACTTTGATAACGCCGATAGGTACGTCCTCAAACGTGTGAAAGATAAGATCTCCGGACGGCGGGGCGAAGAGAGCCGCTTCGTTATACTTTATTGAAATACCCGCTTCTGCGAGGGTCGGATAATTCGGCGAAACGAACGCTATCAGTCCGTCGGCGGAGTATTTGGTCGCGCGGTTCCCGCGGAGAAGTTCTCCGCCGAAAAAGAGACATACTTCACGAACCTTTCCCTCTGCGGCGATCAGCAGGGAAGTGATGATATTGTCGCGTCCGTCGCTTCTGATCTCACAAAGAGGGATCTGAGAACCTGTCAGGACAACGGGCTTGGAAAGATTTTCAAGCATAAAGGAAAGAGCCGACGCGGTATACGCCATCGTATCCGTCCCGTGCAGAACGACGAATCCGTCGAATCTGTCATAGTTCTCAACGATCGCGGAAGCGATCCTGTTCCATTCTACGACGGTAATATTGGAAGAATCAAGCAGAGGCGACGTTTCGGTGAGTTCCCAATCGGGCGTCTCTTCTGAGTGGAGTTCGGGGATCGTTTCAAGCAATTCGCGGAAATATCCTGCTTTCGGCGCGTACCCGTTCGGCGTGCGTACCATTCCGATCGTTCCGCCGGTATTTATGATCAATACCTTTTTCATCTAAATTTCCTTTTGATAAACTTAAAACTGACGATTTTGTTTTAAGAACGCGATTTAAGACTGGTTTTCCCGTTCTTCTTTTTCTTTAAGAGCTTTACTAAGAGCGGTCAGGGAGTTGTAAGCGCATATCGCAATAAAAGCCACGACTCCCAGTCCGATAAGTTTTCCGACGGTCTTTTTGCTCTTTCGTACGTTCTTTTCTTTTTTGTTCATTTGTCAGTTCCTTTCTTTATCCAGTTAATCAAAAAATCCATTTGTTCATCCGTGTGGAACCAATGCTCTCCGCCTTCCATAACGGTGAGTCCGGCATAGTGTTTCGAACAGAACTCCTTTATCGTTTCGCGATCGGTAATGGTGTCTTCGCTCCCGTAAAGAACTTCCGTGGGAGCTTTCCACCTAACGGGGTGATCCTTTGCGAAAGTATAATACTCCCATGAGAGATCTTCGCCGAGATCCGTTCGTATCTTGCCTCTTTTTTTTAATTCGTTTTCAGAAACGCTTGCGTAGTTCATCATATCGCGGATCAGTTTTACCATATCCACGATCGGAGAGATGAAGAACGCTTTTTCGACGTATTCATCTATTCCCGCGTTCATTGAAAAGTAAGCGCCTATGCTGTTCGCGATCAGTATGATTCCGTCAGAACGTAAAGACAAAGAGAGTATCGCCTCGCCAATTTCTTTACCGGCTTCCCACGGGGTGTTGTTTTTATAGTCGATACCGTACGTTTCGCATCCCGGGAAGAGTGGTCTGAGGTGATCTGCCTCTTTCGGGCAGCCGCCTTTTCCGTGGACGTAAATGATAGCTTTATTGCTCATATGTTCCCGTTTTTACAGCCACTTCTTTTTCTTGAAGAGCAACAGACAGAACGCTATGATCCCCACCGCCGCGAGAGTCACCAAAGGGTACCCGATGCGCCATCCGAGCTCAGGCATATACTTGAAGTTCATCCCATACCATCCCGTGAGGAGCGTCAGAGGCATGAATATCGTAGTGATAACCGTGAGCAGAGTCATTATCTTGTTCTGGCTGACTTCAAGCTGAGCGTTGTAGAGGTCTCGCATCTGCATAGTGTAATCACGGATAGAGACTGCCATGTCGTGCCGCCTCGACATGAGGTTCATGAAAAGGTGTATGTAACGCAGATTTTCCTCACTGAAGAACCCGTTTTCGTTTTCTTCAAGTTCCTGCGTCATGTCGATGATCTGCTCGTAGTGTACCAGCAGCTTACGGATATCGCTCCGAATTTCGTTGACACGGGACGGAACCGTTTTCATCTGAGAGGACAGGATCGTGTCCTCTATACGGTTCAGTTCGTCTTCATACCGCTCCATGATCGCCAGATCCCGGTCAACTATCTGCTCGAGGAAATCGTACAGAAACCGTTCGAGACTCGGCGCTCTCCAACGCTTCGTTCTGCGTATTGCGTCGATCATCTGTTCCGACTTGCCGGTATCGTCGATGAACACAACGCCCTTTTCGTCCAGCGCGAAGGCAAAACGGAAATCATTCTCCTGAAGGTTGTCACGGTCAGGGAGCAGAAAAGTCCCTGTGAGCGAGTCGTAGTTAACTTCGGCCTTTGTGTTGTGGATGTTCCCGGCGTCCGGCTCCAGTTCGATCCCCATTTCGAAACGGTCGCGCTCGCTCAGCCACTCCGGAGTCGTCAGGACCGCAACGTATTTGCGCCCGTTCGGACCTTTCAATTCCTCGGCAGAGCATGGACGGATGGTCTCTTCCAAAAGATAATAACTCATCTTTAACTCCGATCAACTGTTTTTCTTTCTGTTTTAAACTATTTTATACAGCTCGTAGCAGACGTGTCCTTTTGGAACGTCCTTGAGTTCACCCCTGATCAAATAGCCGTTTTTTTTGAAGAAAACGACGTTCCAGTCGCCCGCATATGTCAGGATCATAGACGTGCCGTTTTCCTTTGCGAATTTTTCCGCTTCCTGCAAAAGAGCCGAGCCCAGGCCCTGATGTCTGAACGCATCTTCCGTAAACAGCGCGTCGACAAAGCCATAGTCCCCCTTGTGCACGTTCGCTGTCACGCCGGCAAGAAACTTTCCGTCTTTATCCGCCAACTTCTTATAAAAACCGACACTCTCATATTCCGGCTCGTATTCTTCGCTGTACGTGTCTATGCCGTTTTCGATCACTTTCGCGTCATCGTCATTGCCGGACGAAATCCGGAAACGGGCGCCGCTGTTGTCGGTCGGAACGTATTCAGGCGTGTCTCTGTCAAGGTATTTGACCAGGGAATAACTGATATAGCCGTTCGCCTTTTTCAGCGTCGTGAATACCGTGTAGCCGTGTTTTTCATAAAAGGGTCTTGCCATGAAACTGGCGGTTCCCAGCGTCACGACCCGGCACCCTTTTTCTTTGGCGATCCGCTCGACCTCGCGGAGAATCATGGATCCGATCCTCTGATGACGATAGCGCTTATCCACCCAAAGTTCTTCAAGCAGAACTCTCGACCAGTGGTATTCGTATGCTTCCGCAATGCAGCCGCCGATGATCTCGCCCGCTTCGTTCTCGACTTTCAGAACAAATTCTTCATCCTCCGCGTCCACTTCGCGCGGCGTGATCTCATTGATCTTCTCACCGATATATACGGCTTCCTCTTTTGACAAATCTTCGATTTTATACTCCATATTGTCTTTACCTCAAATTTCGATTTACCTATCTCTTTATCATCAATACGATTGTTTCAACATGCCTTGGGACAATGGCGTGAATAAAATCGCCATTATCTACGCTGCCCACACGACCCTCGGCGTTAGGAATATGCCGTTGACCAAACAAGATTGTGGCATCAAGTCAGCAAATCCATTCAAACTCAACATAATCAATATCTGCATCCAAAATGATGTAGCCATTTGAGAACAGCTTTGTGATTATGGAGCAGTAACCTACATTATGGTACAAATATTCAAATTTGAACTTACCTTCGGGTAATTCAGTAAGCAAACTGTTCTTAATTCGCTTATAGTGGCCGTCTATTGAAAACAGTTTTGAAAGCAACCTCATCGGCTTTACCCATTTATAAATAGAAAAATCATCTGTATCATAAGCAAAATGATACCTGATTATCAGCGATTTTGCGTCCGGTTTATAATATTGAAT
>JAFWPR010000178.1 GCA_017545225.1 Clostridia bacterium | reverse complement strand
TGCCTTGCCGGGACAAAAATCATCTCCGGCAAAACTCTTCGACCCGGAGCGGATGATTATACGAGCAGATTTTCGCGCCGAGGACGCCGCCTTATAAAAATAAGGCAAGGACGAGAAACGAAAATATGCCGTATAGGCGCCGCTCCGGGCGGGTTCGGGTAACTCCTGTTACCCTAAAGTAACAATTAAGCGCTGACGTGCCGTACTGTATAGTTCGGCTGAAGAACGGCGGCAAAAAGTGAGAGAACGTTCCCGGCCGCCGGAAGGCGGGCGGGGTTATTCTTTTCCGCTGCGCTTGCACAACGGTTACCTTTTTGATATAATTTGATCAATAAAACTTCTTAAAGGAAATACGGCAATGAAAAGGCTGATTTCTCTTCTTATCGCACTCGTTATGCTCTCCGCGGCGATCGCGGCCGCGATACCCGTTTCCGCGGCGAAAACAGATTTCCCGGACGTTGAAGACGGCCGCTGGAGCGAGGCGTCGATAGCCTACGCCGTCAAAGAGGGCTATATGAACGGCGTGGGCGGCGGCAGATTCGATCCCGAGGGATCGCTGACGCGCGCCATGGTCGCCACCGTTCTGTGGCGGCGCGAGGGTTCCCCCGCCCCGACCGCGCCGAGCGGTTTTGAGGACGTCAGGGACGGCGAGTGGTACACGGACGCCGTAGCGTGGGCAAAGGAGGCGGGAGTCGTAAAGGGACTCACGATGACCACGTTCGGACCCGACGAGTTCATCACCCGCGAACAGCTCAGCACGATGCTGTTCCGCTTTTCGTCGACCGCGCCGGTATCGGTGCCCGAGAGAGCCGATCTTTCCCCGTTTGCCGACGATGAAAAAGTCAGCGATTGGGCGGACGAGCCGCTGAAGTGGGCGGTAGAGGCCGGGCTTATTAAGGGGACGGACGGTAATATGCTCGCTCCCGACGGGTTTGCGACACGAGAACAGTTCGCGGCGATCATCGAGAGATACGACGGCACTTTCACGCTGAAATACAATACTCCGGTCATTCGCTCTCACCATACCGAAAAGCCCTACCCGCTCGTCAACGACGCCGATATTTACGTGGCGACCGACGGCGACGACGTGAACCCCGGCACGTTCGATTCCCCGCTTGCCTCTTTCGCAGGGGCTGTCGCCAAAGTGCGCGAGATAAAGGAAACGAAGACCTCAGGCGATATCGTCGTCGCGTTCAAAGCCGGAAACTACGGCGCGATCGAGGCGGAGCTCGGCGTCGAAGACGGAGGCTCACCCGACCGGCAGATAATCTTTTGCAAATACGGAGACGGAGAAGTTAAGTTCGATAACGGGATCACGATAAAAAAAGACGATTTCTCGCCTCTTTCGGAAAGTGAAAGACAGTTGTTCAACGACCGTTTTGCCGACGGTATCAGGAAAATTGACGTAGGCTCGCTTATCGACGACGTACCCGATTTTTACGATTTTGCTCTCTTCAGCGATAACAGCTTATGCACTCCTGCAAGATATCCCAACAAATACCCCGACGGCTCGGATCAATTCATTCAGGCTGCCGAGACCTGGGACGGGGACCCCGATCTGTTCACGTTGAATATTTTCAACGGTCTCGTTGCCCGAAGGCTCGAAAAATACACCGACGAGATGATCTCCGACATGGTCCTTTACGGATATCTGGTCAGAGGGTTCAGAAAGGATACGTTCGAGGCGGTTTCGTACGACAAGGAAACCGGGCTGATGAGAGTTGAAAACAGTTCGTCAAACGAGTTCGGCGGGCGCCTCAGATCCGGGTGGCGCGACGCAGACGGAGAAGGTATCAGGATGATCCTCGAAAACGTCTCGTTTGAACTCGATTACGCCGGAGAATACTGGCTTGACAGGGATACCGGCATCCTTTACGTCTTTGAACCGGACGCCGATTATCATATTCCCCTTCCCCACGGCGAATACAAAATCAGGGGAATAAAGCACTTCGTAGACGACAACGTGGACGAGCTGCCTTCATACTGCGCGATCTACGCCGAAAACACCGGATATATCACTTTCCGCGGGTTCTCGTTTACCAATAACGTCGACGAGTTCATTCTCGGCTACAGGACGTCGGGTATAAAGATCGACAGATGTTCGTTCGATTGCTGTACGGGCGACAATCAGCTTCTTTTCGAATATTCCCTCGACGGAGAGCCGCTCGGGCTCGAAGTGACCGACAGTGAATTCGATCTGTGCGTCGGGCGTCACGTTTACGTCGCCGATATGGCGGACACCGACTACAAGTTTACCGACAGGACCGACGCCGTTATCGATAACTGCCGTTTTGCTAACTCCAATCTGATGTTCGACGCGGAGGGCGCGGTCAATCTGTACCGGTGTTCGGGCGGTACCGTCAGCCATTGCGTATTTGAAAAATGCTGCCGGTACGGCGTTATGTTTACCGGTTCTTTAGACGTTACGGTCGAATATAACGATTTCGAATCCGTTATGACGAACTCCGACGACGGCGGCGTTACCCGCGGCTACAACTGCGCGGACGGGTACGCAGTCGTAAGATACAATTATTACGGGCCCGTATCCGCGAGATCGGTGGGGCGTTTCGCGCACTACTGCGACGAGGGCGACTGCGGGACCGTCATGTACGGTAATATTTTCTATCAGGGCGGAGATTTCATGCTCAACGGCCCCTGCAGGGACAACGACGTCAGCGACAACGTTTTCATAAATCCCTGGACGACAGTCAACGGAGTGAGAATGGGTCACAGTACCCTAGGCATAATCGAAAACGGCGAAACGCCCGAAAATTATGACCTCAGCAGATGGCGGCTGATGCTGAGAAGGTGCGCCGAGGTTGAGGGATTTGCGGAAGCGCTGGAAGCGCGCAGGCCCGGGGCGTCGACGATCTCACTGGATTTTGCCGACGTAGCCCGAAAGAATTTCGCACTTGCCCCGACCAATACTTTCAACAACAACGTCTTTATCAACAACAAAAAGGAGATCGGTATATATTTGGGCGGCAACGGCGCGGATTACGTCGCCGCTGAAGGCAACGCGGCGTACGGACTCGATGAAAACCCCGTGTTCGTCAACCCGACGCTCGGGGACTACAGGATAAGAGACGGCGTCGACTTCCCGGATTTTCATTTTGAAAAGATCGGAAGATATTGATAACGACCCGTTTCATATCACGGAAAAGGAGAACGATATATGCCGATCCCTTCGAAAAAAAAGACAGTCTCGCTGATCCTGAAGCTTGCAGTCGTTCTTGCGGCGGCGGCGGGCGTGACGTTGAGCGCTCTGTCGTCAAGCGATGCGTTTATGGGCGGACGCGTCGTTTTCATGTACTTCACGATACAGTCGAACATCGCGATCGCTTCGGTATCCCTGATCGGAGTCTTTTTACTGATCAGAGGAAAGCCGGCCGGCGGCGCGTGGTACGTAATAAAGTACGTCGCGACGGTGTCGATCACGCTGACCGGCGCGGTGTTCACCTTCGTTCTGGCGCCCACCCTCGGCGACTTCGCGTGGAAACTGCAGAACGTTCTCACGCACGTCGTGGTTCCGCTCGCCGCGATCGTCGACTTTTTCGTGACCGGACCGTATGCGGACTTTAAGAAAAGCAGCGTTTTCTTCGTAACTCTTCCTCCGCTTGCTTACGCCGTATACGCAGGGATCGGGTACGTCGCCGGATGGGAGTTTTCAAAAGGAAAGAATTACCCGTATTTCTTTCTGAACTGGGGGAGCCCGGCGGGGGCGTTCGGTTTCACGAAAGAACTACCCATCATGGGCTGCGGGTGGTGGATCCTCGCGCTGCTGATCCTGCTTATCGCCGTGGGATACGTCTATCTCGCGATCGTCGGTGCGTTGAAGAGAGCAATGGAAAAAAGGAAATGATATTCCGTCGTTAAAACTGTTTTGAGGACGGCAACCGTAAGAGGGAGGAAACGGATCATGGCGGAAATGAGCCGCGAAGAACTTGAAAAACTGATAGAGAAAATGGAAAAAGACAAACAGGCGATGCTTGAAAGGATGACGCCTG
>JAFWPR010000177.1 GCA_017545225.1 Clostridia bacterium | reverse complement strand
TTTCTATCCTGTCCTCTACTTTACTCTGACGTCTTAGGCCTGCGGTATCGATGAAGTTGTATTTTCCGTATTCATTTTCAAAATAAGTATCTATGGCGTCACGCGTAGTACCAGGAATGTCCGAGACTATGAGCCGGTCGTCAGACAGTATCCTGTTGATCAGAGATGATTTTCCTGCGTTCGGTTTGCCGATCACGGCGACATGAGTCACGTCTCCGTGTTCTTCATCATTTTCAAACTCTGGCAAATACTCAAAAATTTCATCGAGAAGATCCCCGCTACCGCTGCCGTGAAGTGCGGAAAGCGAGATAGGTTCAGCTTCAAATCCCAAACTGTAGAAATCGTAATAATCCGCCGGAGGAGGTCCGATGGTATCGATCTTATTGACGACAGGAATAACAGGCTTACCGCTTTTTTTCAGCATCAGGGCTATATCCATATCGTCGGAAACGAGTCCCGACTTTATATCGCACACGAAAACGATCACGTCGGCGGTATCGATCGCGATCTGAGCCTGCGCTCTCATCTTGACTAGAATGGGATCATCGGTAACTGCATCAATCCCCCCGGTATCAATGAGAATCAATTTCTTCCCGCGCCACTCGGTTTCCCCATAAATCCTGTCACGGGTAATCCCTGGTATGTCCTCAACGATGGCAGTCCGCTTCCCGGTAAGTTTATTAAAAAGCGTGCTTTTCCCTACGTTGGGACGGCCGACGATCGCTATGATCGGCTTTGACAAATATACCGCCTCCTTTCATTATTTTCTAACTAATTATTATACACCCGTAAGCAGAACAAATCAAGGGAAAAAGAAAACCGCCGCGGCATAATACCGCGGCGGAAATCGAAAAACTTACGCAAGTTCTGCAAAGTATTTGATGGTACGTACCATCTGGCTAGTATAGGAATTCTCGTTGTCATACCAGGAGACGACCTGGACCTGGTAGGTATCGTCGTCGATCTTTGTAACCATCGTCTGAGTTGAATCGAAGAGCGAACCGTATCTGATACCGATAACGTCGGAAGAAACGATCATATCCTCGTTATATCCGTAAGACTCGGAAGCAGCAGCTTTCATAGCGGCGTTGATACTGTCAACGGTAACGTCCTTGCCCTTGACAACGGCGACAAGAATGGTGGTGGAACCTGTGCATACCGGAACTCTCTGAGCAGATCCGATAAGTTTGCCGTTGAGTTCGGGAATAACAAGACCGATCGCCTTGGCTGCGCCGGTGGTGTTCGGTACGATGTTAACGGCAGCAGCGCGAGCACGGCGGAGATCGCCTTTTCTGTGCGGGCCGTCAAGGACCATCTGGTCGCCCGTGTATGCGTGTACGGTCGTCATAATACCGGACTGAATAGGAGCGTAATCATTGAGTGCCTTCGCCATAGGAGCCAGGCAGTTAGTGGTACAGGAAGCCGCAGAGATGATCTGATCATCGGCAGTCAGCGTATCCTCATTGACTCCGAATACGATCGTCTTGAGATCCTTGCCGGCAGGAGCGGAGATAACGACTTTCTTTGCGCCTGCTTCGATGTGAGCCATGGACTTCTCTTTCGACGTGTAGAAACCGGTGCACTCAAGAACAACGTCAACACCGATCTTACCCCACGGAAGATCAGCCGCATTCTTCTCGCTGTAGATCTTTATCGTCTTGCCGTCGACGGTGATCGTTCCGTCTTCATCGCTTGCTGAAACGGTGTCGGCGAGATCGTACTTCTTCTGAGCCGAATCGTACTTCAGAAGGTGAGCGAGCATAGTGGGGCTCGTGAGGTCGTTGATAGCGACTACTTCATAACCCTCCGCTCCGAACATCTGACGAAATGCCAGACGGCCGATCCTACCGAATCCGTTGATTGCAACTTTTACTGCCATGATTTCTTCCTCCAATATATAAGGTTTTATAAATTTGGGACTTTCAAAGAGCCTCTTACTCCGAAGATAATTTTATACCAAAGTCAGGCAATTTACAAGCCTTTAAACCAAAAAAAATAAGGTTTATAAGACCTTACATATTTGTTACCCCGCAGTAAGAAAAAATTATGAAAAGTTACATTCGAAATACGCAGCGCCGCGACTCAAAAGTGTTGACAAAAAAGGGTGATCTGAATATAATAATATGATGTGAATTTATAGCGAAAGGACGTTTCCAAAGTGGCTGACAACAAAGTAAAAAAAGGCGGCATAGGCATTGAACTTGATCATATTTTCCCGATAATCAAGAAATGGCTATATTCTGAAAAAGAGATATTCATCAGAGAGATCGTTTCAAATTCGTGCGACGCAGTGACAAAACTCAAACGGCTGATCTCTCTCGGTGAAACGAAGATAGAGGGTTATGAAGGACGTATAAACGTCCGTCTCGACCCAAACGGAAATACGATCACCGTGACAGACAACGGAATCGGGATGACAGCGGATGAACTCGAAAAGTATCTCTGTCAGATCGCCCTTTCCGGGGCGCTTGATTTCATCAAAAAATACGAAGGTGAAAACTCGGATCCTTCAGCAACCGGTATTATAGGTCATTTCGGACTCGGCTTTTATTCTGCGTTTATGGTCAGTGACAGGATAGAAGTTATAACCCGATCCTTTACAGGATCTGAAGCGGTAAAGTGGTCGTGCGGAGAAGACGGAGACTACGAACTCACGAAAGAATATGAAGACGCCGGCGAATATATCGAAAAATGCGGAACAGCCGTCGTTATGCATATCAACGACGAAGGGCGCGAATATCTCTCCGAAAACAGGCTCAAGGATATTCTCGACAAGTACTGCGCATTTATGCCGGTTCCTATCTTCTTCGAAAACGTCGGAAAAGAAGAAGACAAATCAGTTGAAGAGCAGAAAAGTGAACCGGAAAAGCCTTTGAACGACACGACTCCGCTCTGGCTTAAAAATCCGTCCGAATGTACAGACGACGAATACAAAGAGTTCTACAGAAAAGTATTCAAGGACTACAAGGAACCGCTTTTCTGGATCCATCTTAAAGCCGACTATCCTCTCAACTTCAAGGGCATTTTATACTTCCCCGCTATCTCCAGCGAATTTGAAAACCTTGAAGGTCAGGTAAAGCTTTATTATAATCAGGTATTCGTTGCGGATAATATTAAAGAAGTCATACCTGAGTTCCTTCTTTTACTGAAGGGCGTTCTCGACTGTCCGGAACTTCCGCTCAACGTATCCAGGAGTTATCTGCAAAACAGCGGTTACGTTTCAAAGATCTCCGCTCACATCACGAAGAAGGTTGCCGATAAACTCAACTCGATGTTTACAGGTGATCGCGAAGAATATGAAAAAAAGTGGCGTGACGTCAAAACTTTCGTCGAGTACGGATGCATGCGCGACAAAAAGTTTTACGACAGAGTCAAGGATTCCATCCTTTTTGAAAAATGTTCGGGCGGATTCACCACGCTGAGCGAGTACCTCGAAGGCGCAAAAGAGACGCACGAAAACAAGATATACTACGCAAACGACAAAACCATGCAGTCGAAGTATGTTTCCCTGCTTGATGCGGAAGGTATCGAAACCATCCTGCTTGACAAAATTATCGACGCGCAATTCATCTCCTCCGTCGAGATGAATTCCGAGAAACTGCGATTCGTTAGAGTCGATTCCGAAGTTGCCGACGCTCTTAAAGACGACGGCTCAATCGATGCGCCGCCGCACGTAGAAGAAGTATTCAAGAAATTCGTAGGAGAGAAAACGAAAATCGAATTTACTTCATTCAAGGACAAAACTACTCCCGCGATTCTCTCGGTCTCAGAAGACATGAGAAGGTTAGATGATATGATGAAACTGTATTCAAAGGACGCGCCCGGGTTGGAGATCGAAGCAACGCTGACAGTGAATACAGGTTCGCCTCTTATCGCTAAAATAGGCGATACGTACGAGACTGACCCCGAAAAATCGGAGATACTGGCAAAACAGGTCGTTTCACTTTGTAAACTTTCACAGAGGAGACTGACACCGGAAGAACTTTCATCTTTTCTTGCCGACAGTTATAACGTTCTGGAAAAATACTGATAAAACGGAGAAATACATGGAATACACCGAAGTATACGAGGCGTGGCTTCACAGTCCCAAAATCGACTCCGATACGAAGGACGAGATCAAATCAATTCTCAAAGACGAGAAAGAGCTTGAACACAGATTTGGCTCATATCTGAAGTTCGGAACGGCGGGACTCCGCGCAAAAATGGGCGCCGTTCTTGTGGCGAGCGCGTAAAATATGTATGGGGAATGATTACGGACGAAAAAGTTGAGGCGACGCGAGAGAAGGTCTTAAAATTTTTGAAATAATAGCAAGAGCATTTAAATCTTTTTCCAATTAGATTAAACAAGTTTGTATCGCTTTCTCCATAAAAATTAACGTGATAATGGTTTTCACCTTTTTCATCTGAGCATAAATTAATTCCATTCTTTATATCTACCCATCCTTCTTCGATTTTACGAGTTACATCATTTTTAATAAATTCGTGCTTTTCTGTTGGGGATTTTTTTATTTCTTCATGATATTCTATCATATTTTTTTAAATCTTTTTTCAATT
>JAFWPR010000176.1 GCA_017545225.1 Clostridia bacterium | reverse complement strand
CGTCAGGAAGCCGCGTTCGAGTTTCACGGGACGCGGGACGCCGTGCGGGACCGACGACGCTTTGCCCGAGACGGCGATCGTCTCGAACGACGGGACCGGAGATCCGAGTTTTTTCATCCTGTATTCGAGTTCGGCGGCGACCTCGAGTTCCGTCATATCATATTTGATGACCGAGAGGAGTTCGTGAAGAGCCTTTTCGGCTATCCTCTGCGCTTTGACGATGAGGTCGACTTCTTCCCTCTCCTTGATCGAGCGGATCTCGGTGATCGTCTCGTCGACGGGAAACAGTTCGATCTTTTCCTCGTCCGCCGTCTTTTTGATCTTATCATACCGCGCTACGGAAAGGTCGCCGTTTTCGAACCCCATTCGGGACACGCCGGACGACTTCAGCCATTCGTCGAATGAACCGCCTTTCTGTTCTTTAACGGTACAGACCGGAAAGCACTCGTTTTTCGCCGCCTCGAAATATCTGAAATCGGCGAAGACGTCGGACTCGTCCGGCGTCACGATCATATAGCCGTCGGGATTGTGATATCCCGAGAAATATCTGTAATTTTCGTCTGAGGTTATAAGGATCGCGTCGAGCGAGCACTCCTTCATGTATTCGCGCAGTCTTACGTATCTTCCGGTATAAATTGCCATTTTATTCCTCCGTTCCGAGCATGCCGTGAATTTTCAGGTATTTTTTGACGTACGGGCGTTCGATAGCCCTTTTCGCTCTGAAAAAGAGCGTTTTTTTGTCGTTTATCGGCGGGACGATTATCGATCTGATCCCTGCGTTATTCGCCGCCGCGGCGTCCGTCAGAAGCTGGTCGCCGAGAAGAACCGCCGTTTTTTCATCCGTCCCCGTGTCGGCCATCGCTTCAAAAATGTATTTCTTTTTCGGCTTTCCGCTTTTCGGGTACGCAGGGTATCCGAGCGAGGAATTGAACAGATCGACGCGTTCTTTGGCGTTATTTGAGACGAACGCGATCCTGACGCCCGCCGCCTCCATCGCCGCGAACCACTCTCTGACCTCGGGCGTCGGCTCGGGATCGTCGTACGTGACGAGCGTGTTGTCGATATCGCAGATGAGCGACCCGATACCCATAACTCTCACAAGCTCAGGGGTGACGTCGCGGAATGACTTCGCCATCAGCGTCGGAAACAGTTTCTTTTCAAAAAGCACGCGGCATACCCCCCTTCTTGATATTCTCTAACTTTTTATTATACATTCTTTTCTCCGTTAAATCAACACTCAACGGCGAATAAGAGGCGGCGATGGGCGGGAATAATACAAAAAAAGCGAACTAAAGGAGACCGCGAAGCGTGAGAAGTGAAGAAAGAGAAAAAAAGCCGACGGAAGACGGCGACGAACTCGACTATTAAATACTCACAAATATAAATGAATGCTTGCATTGAAGGGTAAAAATAGTGATTTTCGATTTGGTTAATATAATGTTCGTTTTGCCCAATGCTAAGACTTAAATCCCTAGCAGAAATGCCGTATTCAATTCGCAGCTCGGCAAGTCGATCGCCAAATTGATTAAATTCTAGAAAACTCATAGAATAATCGTCTTTCATACTTCACCTCCTATTCATTTGTATAGTATCTATTTTATACACTCTAGTGACCAATAAATCGGACTGTCAGACATTCCATTTTCGACGAAGTATCGCATACAATACGACACAAATTTAGTAAATTTTTTATTTAATTTTTGGCCCCGATATGATAAAGTAATAAAAGATGTTTTAAGACAAAGGAGAGAATAAAATGTTTAGTTTTGACGAAGTAAAGAATTTTGATCCAGAAGTTGCAGAGCAGATTCAAAATGAGACTGACAGACAGGAATCTCATCTTGAGTTAATCGCTTCTGAGAATATTGTAACTAAGGCTGTTATGTCAGCAATGGGCAGCCCACTTACAAATAAATATGCTGAAGGATATCCTGGAAAGAGATATTACGGCGGATGCGAATACGTGGACGTGGTAGAAGATATCGCTAGAGAGCGTGCTAAAAAGTTGTTTGGTTGTACATACGCAAATGTTCAGCCACATTCTGGTGCACAGGCAAACATGGCAGTATTCTTCGCACTAGTAAAACCTGGCGATACAGTTATGGGTATGAGCCTTGATGCAGGTGGTCACTTAACACACGGTTCACCGGTTAATATGTCAGGTACAT
>JAFWPR010000175.1 GCA_017545225.1 Clostridia bacterium | reverse complement strand
CTGTAAAGGAACGTGACGACCTGAGCTCTCGTGCAGGTCTCTTCCGGACCGAACGTGGTCGGGGTAGTACCGGTCGTGATCTTGTTCGCCACTGCCCACATTACGGGAACGTAGAAGTAGTCGTCTGCTTTGACGTCGCTGAACGGGTTGGTCGCTCCGGGATCGGAACCGACCGCGTATCTGCAGATGAACGTAACGATCTGGCCTCTGGTGCAGGGGTCTTCCGGCGAGAACGTCGTCTTGCTCGTGCCGGTGGTGACGCCTTTTTCAACCGCCCACAGGACTGCGTCGTAGTAGTACTCGTCCGCTTTTACGTCGGTGAACGGGTTGGTCGTGCTTGCCGGCTTCGGAGAGCCCGCCGCACGCCACAGGAACGTAACGACCTGACCTCTGGTGCAGGGATCGTTCGGAGAGAACGTCGTGCTGCTCGTGCCGGTGGTGATGCCCTTCGCTACCGCCCAGTTGACGGGAGCCGCATAGTATTCGTCGGCGGGAACGTCGTCGAATACGATAGCCGGGGGCTCGGGTTTGATCTCTTCGTCGGAAAGAACGAATTCCGCGAACGCGCCGGCTTTGTCGACCTTCGCGTCGACCATAAAGCACTTGTCGCCGAGCCCGATGCCGTAGGTATCGGAGTACATATCATCCTCGGGGCCGGCGTTACCGGTGGTCATAGCCAGGCAGGCGAAGATGGAAGAGCCCGCGCCGACCGTGCCGCTCTCGATGTAGGAGAACGGAACGGACCATTCGATGGTCGCGGTGTCGTCGGTGTAGGTGATGATATAATCGGTGTCACCTTCGGGATCGTAGTCGCCGGTCAGACCGAGCTGATTGCTCTCGTAGTGGCCTTCAATGTACGCGCCGGTGTCGGTCCTCTTTGCAAGCGCGTAGTATACGCAGTAGTTCTTGGGGTCCATGGAACCGTGAGCCCAGCCGTTTTCGTCGATGGTGCCCGCAAGCCCGTTCTCGGTCAGCATATTGAGAATGAAAGCGGTGTTGTTTGCAAAATCGTCGCCGGGTTTCTCGGGATCGTCTTTCACGTCAAGGACCTGCTTGATAACGGCGGGATGGCCGACTATCGCAAAGTTGAAGCCGTGAACCTCGTCCCACGAGAACCAGAACTCGATGGTCGCGAGCATGTCAAGGCCGTCCTGAAGGTTGTCGTTCGTGACGTACAGGACGTGAAGAGGGGTGTTGTCTTCGGTCTGATCCACGACGAGTCTTTCGTACTCGCCGTCACCGATGACGCCGTCTTTTTTGACGTCGGCGGGATCGGCCTTCTTGACCTCGATCTTAGCCTCTTCGGCGGAATCGTGTCCGTCTTTCCACCCGGTGAGGGGGCAGTAGGACTGCGCGTTCGCTCCGATGACGCAGACGGATGCCAGCATCAGAAGAGCGAGGAGAACCGTAATGATCTTTTTCATTTTGCACCTCTTTATTTTTTCGGGCGAACCCTTTTTGATGACTTCATTTTAAGAGAGAGGAGCCGTGAACGACTCCTCTCAATTGTAACTCACTTTTCAGGACTTAATGTCTTTTTTTGCGAACGATGAACGCGCCCGCTGCGGAGACAGCCGCGACGGCAGCCATGATGATCATGGGGTCGCCGGTCCTCGGAGCCGTACCGCCGTTGCCGCCGTTGCCGCCGTTTGACGGAGTCGTGCCCGAATTGCCGGGATCGGCGGGAGTCGGGTTGTCGGGATTCGCGGGAGTCGGGTTCGGGTTGTCGGGATTGACGGGAGTCACGGGCGGTTCAGGCGTGATGGGCGTGGGGTTCGCCGGAGCCGGGATAGCCTCGTCGGAAAGCAGGAACGCCGCATGGTTCGTCGCAGCTTTCTGAGAAACGCCGTACGTGAAGTCGCCGAGAGAAACGGCGTAGCAGCTGTCTGCGTCTCTCGTGTCGCCCGCGCCGGATTCAGCGCCTATGGAAAGATATACGGAATCGCCCGCGCCTGCGGCGCCGCCTTCAGCGATCTCGGAGAACGGGATGCTCCATTCGAGGATTACGTAACTTCCGTCGTAATTGATCACGAAATCGGTTCCGGCCTGCGGGATGTAAGAGTCGGAATTACCTCTCTGATCAGCTCCGTAATAACCTACCTGATAAGCGCCCGTGTCGGTGCGCTTTGCGACTGCGAAATAGAAGTTGCAGACTGCGTGTTTATCTCTCGTCTGCTTGACGTCGGACGAGATAGTGAAAGCGGTGTTCTTGCAGAACCAGTCTTCCGGATAATCGCCGGTCTCTACGTCGATGACCTGATGGATATCCTTCGGCTGCGTCCTGACGGCTACGTTGATCTGGCCGTCGCTCCAGGAGAAGTAGTATTCCATGGTCGGGAGCATGGCAAGCGCGGTATCAAGGTCCCCCGAAGACCAGAAAACAGAATGCAGGATAGTGGTGTTTTCGTTAACGTCGATGTCGGCTTTCTCATACTCGCCTTCGCTGATGATACCGTCCTTCTGAACAAGGGAAGCATCGGCCTTTTTAACGGTTACGGTCGTTCCCTCCGGCGTGTGTCCCTCCGGGTTGATCGAATCTGCCAGCGCGGTTACGGCGAGGGCAGCCGTCATAACGATCGCAAGGATAAGTGCTAGGGTCTTTTTCATTTTTTCCACCTCTGTGTGATGTGTATTTTCCCGGGCGGAGCCTAAGCGTCCGCCGATTTTTGGGCACGTAATATTATCTCATAAAGATGATAAATTGTCAAGGGATTTCAGCGCATTCGTCATATCTTCCATATTTTTGCCGGGGTTTTTGTTCAATATGACTTGTAAGAGTTCAGAACGCCGCCTCGAGCGTCGGATGGCCGTCGAGCCCCCAGTCGAAGAACCTGTATTCGTCGGGCCCCGCTTCTCTTCCCCGCTCGAACGGACTCCAGTCGTACGGGATGTATTCCGAGTAGTTGAGATGCGGTCCGAGCAGGTTCTGGAAACTGCCGCAAATCCTGAGGACGATGCTGTTCTTCCCCTCTTTCAGATATTTCGCAATGTCGGCGGACCGTCTGCCGTTGATCCCGAACGCACCTGCGTACACGCCGTTGACCGTGATCGACGCGCCGGTCGCGCTGTACGCGGGAGCGGAAAAGACCGCTTTTTTCGGAACTTTCTCAACGTCGAACGAGAACTCGTACAGAACGGCGCCGGGATAGTGGCTCATTCCCTGTTTCGTCCACGGACCGTACTCGGGAGTGCGGCCCGGCGACAGGATGAATTTCCCGTCCTCGGAGCCGACCGAGAAGTCGCCTTCGAGGAAGACCGCCTCGACCTCGCACAGCACGTCGAACCGGTCGGCGCGGAGCGTCAGCACGTTCTCTCCCGCCTCGACCGCCTCGGTGATATCGGAGACGCCGAACTCGGGGCCGAGCAGCCACGCCTCGCCGCCCCACGGGATCTCTTTGCCGTTGACGAAGAGGCGCATAACGGACGGGCGCTCGTACGCCGCCCTGATCGGGAGACCGAGCACCTCAGGCTCTACCTCGAACTTATAGTTCAGCTCGAACGCCGTATCCTCCCCGAACCGTTCGTTCAGGTCGAGAAAATCGGTCCTCTTCTGCATCGACTGCCATATATCCCTCCGGTCGAGCATCTTTTCGAAAAGGGTGTCGCACGTCTCGATGAAGTACCTCGGCGGGAACGTCTCGCCGCCGACCGTAAGGGACGGATGGTCGAGCGTGAACGCGTTGTCCCTCTCGGGAACGACCGATTCGAGGATCAGCGGGATATCCTCGTCCGCCGCGACCTTTTCCGGCGCGGGGATCGGCTCTCCGTCCGTGAGGAACAGAGCGCTCTCGCATCTCTCGAGCGTCAGCGGGAACGAAACGTATCCGTTCGTCTCTTCCTCGACGGCGACGCCCTCGACCTCGCCCGTAACCATATCCCATCGGGCTACGGTCTTCGCCTTCAGAGAGATACGCGTCGAATAATCGCCCATCGCGTGGTTGACGATGAAGAACGCCTGACCGCCGTCTTCGAGGCGGCGGCACGCCGACGCCACGCCGGTCAGCGGGTCGTAGTAAGCGTGTTTTTCAAACGTTTCGGTCAGCGCGTCGAGCACTTCGTCCGGAGAGCCGAGACGGCGCCACGCGGAACGAAGTTCGGCAGTTGCCGAATTTCCTGTCAGCCCGTCGATATACGAGGCGGCGTCCTCTTCCCCGTCACCGGTCGAAAGGACGGTGCCGCCCGCCTTCATGAACTCCTCAAGCAGGCGCGCCGTCGATGAGAACATATTCTTCATGTTCTTCGAGACGACGACCGTTTCGTACCTCATCGCGCCGACTCTGAGTTTTCCGTCTTCGACCGATCCGTTATCGCGGATCGAATACTCGTCGCCGAGATCGAAGTCCCATCCTTCGACGCAGAGACCCTCGAAAAGCTCGAGGAAATCGGCCATATCGGGATTTATGCCGTGAGGATCGGTCCTGTGGTCGATGATGCCCTCCGCCTCCTCGCCCGGGACGAGATACGACGTCGTCGACGGGTTGAGGTAAAGGATGCGCTGTTCCATCTTCCCGCGCGTCAGCATATACGACCCGCGCGCGAAATAGTCGTTGTAGTCCGCCCACTCGCGCCACCAGGGCTGGTGGCTGTCGAACGACTGCGGGCAGTCCCTCTTGCGGAGCCCCATATACGAGAAGAGCGAGAGGTGCGGTACGAAGAAGTTGATCCCGTTGACGAGCAGATAGTCGCCCATCCGCTTGTAGTCGTCGACGGTCGACTGATAGCCGCCCGCGCCGTACGCCTCGCAAAGCGTTCTCTTCTTTTCGAACTGGTTCGCAGCGGAGCGGATCTCGATCATCTCGAGCTTGTCGAATTCGGTGGGATAGTCCCTCAGGTGGTCGCAGAGAAGCAGATCGAGTCCCGGCCACTGCCTGTACTCGTATGTGTGCTGCTCGGACGGCAGGATCCTGCCGCCGTGCGCCTGAGGCCACTGGTGTTCTATATCGTGACCCGTCCACGCGATCCGGTGCTTATCGCACCAGTCGGCGACGGGACGGACGAAGTTCTCGATCCAAAGAGTGTGAAGCGTGAGATAGTAGTCGTGGCGGAGTTTCTCCGCCGGAGCGGGCAGACGGCAGACCCCGTCCTCGAACGTGACGTTGCGGAAGACCGCGGGAATGCAGTCCTTCAGCTCGAATCCGCTGATCTCGCGGTACTTCGCGATGACGTGAGGGTTATACGGAACGGTGTTCAGCCCCTCGCTGTGGATATTCGCCTCGTCGGAAAAGACCGCCGGGATCGCGCCGCCGAAATCGGCGCCGAAGCGCTTATAATACTCCTCGTAGGTGACCTTGAGGAACGTGTCGGTCGTTTTGCGGTTCGTCAGATCGACGTACGAAAAACCTCCGCATCCGCCCGAATACGGTCTGAGGCGGTAGATCACCATAACGCGTTTCGCGCGGTCGCCCCACTCCTCGAGCGGGACGTCGGTCAGGTTCTCGCCGAGGACGAAATCCTCCTCGCACCGGGCCGCGAATATCAGCTCTCCTCCGAACTGAGGATCGCCGGCGTCGACGAATCTCGTCTTGGCGATGTCGCCGATCATCTCCTCGCCGCCCGTTTCGACCGTCAGGCCGCCCGCGAATCCGGAGGGCCAGCAGTTCTCGTCGTACATATAGAGGAAAGCGCCGTGCTTTTTCGACTCGTCGAGCGCCGCCGCCCACGCGCGGAAGAAATCTTCGGACAGGTACGCCGTGACGAGGCCCTGTCTCGCGTGCGCGAACGCTCCGCCGAAGCCGTGCTCCGCGAAGTCGGCTACCTGCCGTCTCACCTCGCCCTCGTCCATGATCGAATTCCACGACCAGAACGGCGCGGGACGGAACTCGGGTCCGGGGTCGGCAAAAGTCTCTCTCATTCTTTGTCGGGGAACCGTACTGTCGTCCATTTTGTTATCCTTTCTTATTCATCGTCGACCGACTTCAGCCTGCTGAGGTCGTACGGCGTGTTCTGATATACGAAATAGTTGAGCCAGTTCGAGAAGAGCAGATGCGCGTGGGCGCGCCATCTGTTCACGGGCTCTTCGTTCGGGTCGTCGTTCGGGTAGTAGTGAGACGGAACGTGCGGGATCATCCCGCGGCCGAGGTCGCGGCGGTATTCCTCTCCGAGCGTCCCCGTGTCGTATTCGCTGTGTCCCATCACGTAGAAGAGCCTTCTCTTCTTCGACGCGACGATGTAAACGCCCGCCTCGGGAGAGTTCGACAGGATCTCGAGCTTGCCCGTCGCCTCGACGTCCTCCGCTCTCACTTCGGTGTGGCGCGAGTGAGGCGCCCAGAACTCGCCGTCGAATCCCCTCATCAGCGGGTGCGAAGGCATCAGGTTCACGTGGCGGAACACCCCGGACATCTTCTCGGAGAGCGGGTATTTCGGTACTTTGTAGTGGTGGTAAAGGCCCGCCTGCGCCGCCCAGCAGATGTGGAACGTCGAGAAGACGGACGACTTCGACCAGGTCATTATCTCGCAAAGCTCGTCCCAGTAGTCGACCTCCTCGAAATCGAGGTTCTCGACGGGCGCGCCGGTGATGATCAGACCGTCGAAGCGGTCGCCTCTCACCTCGTCGAACGTCCGGTAAAACGTCTCCATGTGTTCCTCGGACGTGTTATGCGCCTTGTGAGAGCTCGTGCGGAGCAGGGTCAGTTCGATCTGGAGGGGGGTGTTCGACAGAAGACGGATGATCTGAGTCTCCGTCGTGATCTTCGTGGGCATCAGGTTCAGAACGGCGAGACGCAGCGGACGGATGTCCTGAGCGACAGCGCGCCGCTCGTCCATGACGAATATGTTTTCTTTCTGGAGCGCGTCCCACGCGGGCAGCTCCTGAGGTATCTTAATAGGCAACTTTTATTCTCCTTTGCCGTTATTTTCCTACGCAGAACCGTGAAAAGATCTCAGAAAGGATCTCCTCGGAAACGCCTCTGCCGTCCGTCATCGCGATCCTGCCCGACGCCTCCTCGCACAGAGCGCAGGCGGCGTCCGCGGGTCCGCCCGACGAGAGGATATCCTCCGCCCGGGCGAGGAGCTCCGCGGCGACCGACAGGTCGGCGCGGCGGCGCGCGTCCCAGATCACGGGATCGCGCGTCAGGTCGACGGCGCCGCCGTCGAACAGCGACGAGACCGCCGCCTCGAGTTCGCCCGTATCTCCGTCTTTCGCGGACGCGGATACCGCGGCGTCGAACTGATCCGCAAGAAACTTTTTATCCGCCCCGGTCATGCCTGAGGCGAGGTCTTTTTTGTTTATCACGGCGATCTTCGCCGCGGCGGGCAGCCCCGCGGCGGTCTTTTTTTCGTCCTCGGTCAGAGGACGGCTCCCGTCGAAGACGGCGAGGATCAGCTCGGCGTTTTCGGTCTCTTTCTTCGCTCTTTCGACGCCGATCGACTCGACGGTCTCCCGCACTTCGCGCAGACCCGCCGTATCGGACAGAAGAAGCGTCACTCCGCCGAACGAGACGGTCTTTCTCAGCACGTCCCTCGTCGTTCCGGCTATCTCGGTGACGATCGCGTCGTCCTCTCCGGTCAGGGCGTTGAAGAGCGAGCTCTTTCCGACGTTCGGCGCGCCGCAGATCACGGTGCGGACTCCGCCGACGACGGCGGAACCGCGCTTGTACGTGGCGAGTATCTTTTCCGTATCCTTCCTCGCGCCGCGCACCGCGGAGAGGATCTCTCCCTCCGGGTCGATATTCTCGTCCGCGACGAGTTCGTCCGGGTAATCGATGACGGCGCAGAGCGACGCCAGAGCGGCCCTCAGCTTTTCAGTCACCGATGATATTTTCCGGCTCAGGACGCCGTCCGCGGCGGCTCCCGCGAGCTTCATCCTTTCCGGCGTGTCCGCCGAGATCAGAAGGCCCGTCGCCTCCGCCTCGGTCAGCGTCATTTTCCCGTTTATGAAAGCGCGCCGCGTGAACTCTCCGGGTCCCGCCTGCGACGCGCCGGCGGCAAGGACCGCGGAAAGGACCGACGCGGTCACGGCGACTCCGCCGTGGCAGCAGATCTCTCCGACGTCCTCGCCCGTGAACGAGTTGGGGCCCTCAAAAAACGTGGCTACGGCGCGGTCGACGGTCGCTCCCGCCGCATCCTTCACGGCGCCGTACGTCGCGGTCCTCGCGGGACGGTCGAAAAGCGAACCGCCGCCCGCGGGCGTGAAGACCCCGTCGAGTACGCCGCGTACTCCGTCTCCTGATATCCTTATTACCGCCACTCCGCCGGTCCCCCTCGGGGTGCTGACGGCGGCGATGGTCTCTCCGATGCTCATATTTATCTCCGTATGGGACGAACCCCGTAATACTCCGATTATATTTTATCATACTTTAAGATAAAATGAAATATATCCGCACAAATTATCTCTTAAAAACGGGCGCGCCTATTGACAAAAGCACGCCTTTGGAAGATAATATAAAGTGAGAAAAAATGTGTCGGGAAGGAGGTTCGGCGGTGGAAAAGATCAGATTCACGAAAATGCACGGGATCGGAAACGACTACGTATATATCGACTGTATGAACGGCGTCGAACCCGACGGCGGCGCGCTCGCCGCCGCCATGAGCCCGCGCAGATTCTCGGTAGGCTCGGACGGCGTCATCATGATCTGCCGGTCCTCGGTCGCCGACGCGAAAATGCGGATGTTCAACGCGGACGGCAGCGAGGGAAAAATGTGCGGAAACGGTATCCGCTGCGTAGGCAAATTCATTTACGACAGAGGATACGCGAAAAAAGAGACCGTGACCGTCGAGACGCTGAGCGGTATAAAAACGCTCACCCTTCGCGTGAAAGACGGAAAAGCCGTCGCGGCCTCCGTCGACATGGGACGCGCGATCACCGAACCGCGCCTCATCCCCGCGAAGTTCGAAGGCGGCGCCGCGATCGAGGAGCCCGCAGGCGTTCCCGGATTCGATTATCTGCTCACCGCCGTTTCGATGGGCAATCCACACGCCGTGATATTCACGGAGAACGTCGACTCGCTCGACCTTGAAAAGATAGGTCCCTCATTTGAAAACAACCCCGCGTTCCCCGACCGGGTGAACACGGAATTTGCAGAATTCATCTCCCCGGACGTTATAAAAATGAGAGTCTGGGAGAGAGGAAGCGGCGAGACGTTCGCCTGCGGAACGGGCGCGTGCGCGACGGCTGTCGCCGCGGTCCTCACTAAGAGAGCCGCTCCCGGCGTCCCCCTGACGCTCCGTCTGCGCGGAGGCGATCTTACGATCACCGTCAGAGAGGATCTCGGCGTCACCATGGAAGGCCCCGCCGTGACCGTATACGACGGCGAATTTTATCTCTGATCCCCGGAAAGGGCAAATTATGGAACTCAAGATCAAAACGAACGATAATTTCAGCCGCGTCTCCGAGAGTTATCTCTTCTCCGAGATCGCGAAAAGGGTAAAAGCCCGCGCGGAGTCGGATCCCTCGGCTAAGATCATCCGTCTGGGGATCGGCGACGTCACCCTTCCCCTCGCGCCCGCCGTTACCGAGGCGATGGAAAAAGCGGTCCGCGAGATGGGCAAAAAAGAGACGTTCCGCGGATACGCGCCGGAATACGGCTACGATTTTCTCCGCGAGGCGATCAGCGGCCACTACGGACGGTTCGGCATCGACGTGCCCGCCGCTGAGATATACGCCTCCGACGGCGCGAAGTGCGACTGCGGGAACATCGTCGACATATTCGGCGACAACGGGATACTGATACCCGACCCGGTCTACCCGGTCTACCTCGACAGCAACCTGATGGCGGGCAGGCGCACGACGCTTCTGCCCACGTCCGAAGAGACGGGATTTTTACCGACCCCGGACGGTCTTACAGGCGAAGGATATATCGTTTACCTCTGCTCGCCCGGCAACCCGACCGGAGCGGCGTTCACGAGAGACGGCCTCAAAAGCTGGGTCGACTTCGCCGCGCGCACCGGTTCTCTCATCATCTACGACTCGGCGTACGAGGCGTTCGTGACGGAGGACGTCCCCCGTTCTGTTTACGAGATCGAGGGCGCGCGCGAGTGCGCCGTCGAGATATGCTCCCTGTCCAAATCCGCCGGATTCACCGGGACGAGATGCGGATGGTGCGTCATCCCGCACTCGATAAAGGCCGGCGGAGTACCCCTTTATAAACTATGGGAGAGACGGCAGGCGACGAAGTTCAACGGTATCCCCTACGTCGTCCAGCGCGGCGCGGAAGCGGCGCTTCTGCCCGAGGGAAGACGGCAGTCGATGGAAAACGTCGCTTACTACCGGAAAAACGCTGCCCTTATCGCCGGCGCGCTGAGGCGGCGCGGCGTGTTCTTCACCGGAGCCGTCAACTCCCCCTATGTATGGATGAAGTGTCCGCACGGGCTTACCTCGTGGGAGTTCTTCGATCTTCTCCTCGATCGCGCCGCCGTCGTCGGCACTCCCGGCGCAGGATTCGGCAAGTGCGGAGAGGGATATTTCAGACTGACCGCGTTCGGCTCAGCCGAGGCGACGGAAGAAGCGGTCGGCAGACTTGAAAAACTGCTTTAAGGAGGCGGTACGAATGGCACAGAAAAACGTGACCGGTCTTTTCAGATACGAAAAATACGTGGGACAGGACGGATTCGAACTTCCTTACAGACTCTATCTCCCCGCTGATTACGACTGCGGGGTCATGTATCCGCTCCTCGTGCTCCTGCACGGCGCGGGCGAGAGGGGATCGGACAACGAAGAGCAGATCAGCTGCAATTTCAATCCCATCTGGGAGGACCCGAAGAGTCCCGCGAGAAGGAGCATCATCCTCGCGCCGCAGTGCGCGCTCGACAGGCAATGGGTCAACGTGCCGTTTGATCATGGCAACTACTCGATAGACAAAGTACCCGAGTCGCGCGAGCTCGAGGCGGTGATGGAGATCATCAAGTCGATCGACCGCGAATACAACGTCGACCGCGGCAGGATCTACATCTCCGGTATCTCGATGGGCGGTTACGGAACGTGGGATATGATCATGCGCCATCCCTCCGTCTTCGCCGCGGCGATGCCCGTCTGTGGAGCGGGCGACCCCTCCGAAGCGAAACAGCTCGCCCTGATCCCGATCCGCACGTTCCACGGCGCGCTCGACACGTGCGTTCCACCGGAGGGAACGCGCGAGATGTACCGCGCGATCAAGGTACTCGGCGGCGCGAAGATCAAATACGTCGAATACCCGGAAGCGGGTCACGACGTGTGGACACCCGTTTACGAAAACCTCGACAATATCAGGTGGCTCTTCTCCAAAAGGCGCGAAACGAAAGTCCGCGGCTCGTCCGACAAGGCGAAGAAAGCGGGTATCGCCGGCATCGTCCTCGGCGTCATAGGCGCCGTGATCTTCTCCGTCGCAAAGAAGAAAAGAAGAAAAAAGAAAGCAGAAAAAGAAGACAACAAATAGGGTAACGGGAGTTACACTAAAGAACCCCATCCGGCGGGAGCCGGTCCGAAATATAAAAAATATAATACTGTAAAGGAGTAAAGTCATGGCAAAATTCTGCAAGAAATGCGGAGCTCAGCTCGCCGACGAGGCGGCCTTCTGCCCGAAATGCGGAGCAGTTCAGGGTCCGGTCGCGCCTCAACAGGAACAGGTCCCGCCGCAGCCTCAGGCACAGCCTCAGCCTCAGCCGCAGTACCAGCAGCAGCCTCAGGCACAGCCTCAGCCTCAGCCGAAACCTCAGAAGAGCGGAAACCCGGTGATCTCCGCGTCTGACATCGGATTCAAGAAAGAGGACTTCAAATTCAATCCCGTCAAGGACACGATCGCGGGCGATCTCTCCCGTTATTCCGTGCTCGCGCTCTTCATCACGCTCGCCGCGTTCTTCTTCAGCATCATCAACGTTTTCGCGAACAGATTCACGAGCGCATCGATGCACGACGCGGAGACCGGCCTCGGACTCGGAGCGCTCTCCGTGTTCCGTCACATCTTCATGGTGCTCTTCATCACCTCGATCGTATGGGTCATGTTCAAGATGTTCCTCAAGAAAGTCAACTATTTCGACCTTCTGATACTCGCGGGCACGTCGTCCCTCTGGTTCCTGATCAATTTGATCGGAATGATCGTCGTAGGCGTCAGAGCCTCGATCGGGATCAGCTTCGCGGGCGTTCTCTTCTACTTCTTCATCATCACCGCGATCGCCGCGAATATTCTGCCTCTGATCTTCAGAATAATCAGAAGAAAATAAGCGAACTGCAAATGAAAAAGGCGCTTCGGATGAAGCGCCTTTTTTGTTTCTTAACCTTTTTTTACCACGTTTACGTAGTTATACGGTATCTCGATACCGGCGGCGATGAGCGCCTCCCTGACGCGGACGTTGACGTCGTCGATAACGAGCTCCGTCGGATTCCCGCGCTTGTAAAAGACGGCGACCGACATGATCAGCGCGCTGTCCGCAAAGCGGCGGAAAAGGACGGGCGCGTATTTCTCGTTGCCGTCGCTGTCTTTCATGGCGGGATACGAATACGGGCTTTCCTCGACCGCTTTGGCGATCGTTTCTTTAACGAGATCCATATCGCTGTCGTATCCGACCGAATAAAACAGCTCCGCCGATCTGTCCTCGCGCTTGTAGCTGTAGTTCGTCAGGAGCATCGCGTTGATCCTGCTGTTCGGGATAACGACTCTGAAAGTGTGCAGCGTCCGTATGACGACGTGGCGAAGCGTCATATCCTCGACGATCCCCGCCGTCCCGTCGTCCAGAACGATCCTGTCGCCGATGTCGAACGGCTTGTTGAGCGAGATCATCAGGCCCGCGAGGATATCCTTGATGACGTCCTGCGCGGCGAACGCGAGCACCGCGCTGACGATCGCCGTCCCGCCGAGCATCGTCTTCCAGACGGCGTTCGCGCCGCTGAACGACGAGATGATCAGGATTATCACGGCTACCGCGACGGCAAAACTCGCGACGTTGCCGAAGAAAACGATGTGGAGAGCCTTTTTCTTTTTACCGATCTTGCGGAAAAAGGCTTTGATGATTTTCGACACCGCCCAGACCAGAAGGATCGATACGATTATGATCCCGATCCAGAAGAGTACCTGCCACGGGATATCGAGTTTTTCTACATAATCGGCAAGCCATTTCATCCGAATTCAACCTCGAGCTCGAGTTCGTGTTTTTTCTTCATTTCGGCGGCGCGGCGGACGAACGACTCGAGCGGTACGCCCCTCACGCTTTCCTGCGATCCGCGCACGTTGACGGAGACCGTCCCGTTCTGCGCCTCGGAATCTCCGATAACGAGAACGTAAGGCGCCCTCTGTTCCTTGTGGTGACGGATCTTGTTCTTCATATTCTGATCCGTGTAGTCGGCGTCCGTGCGGATGCCGGCGTCCTCGAGCGCCGCGACGACGCGGCGGGCGTAAGCGTTGTGGTCCGTTCTGATCGGAACGACGCCTACCTCGACGGGAGCGAGCCAGAACGGGAACTGACCCTTGAAGTGCTCGGTGATGATGCCGATGAACCTCTCCATCGATCCGAAGATCGCGCGGTGGATCATGACGGGACGCTTCATCGAGCCGTCCTCGGCGACGTATTTGAGGTCGAAGTTGAGGGGCAGCTGGAAGTCGAGCTGGATCGTACCCATCTGCCACTGCCTGCCGAGGCAGTCTCTCATTCCGAGGTCGATCTTCGGCCCGTAGAACGCGCCGTCGCCCTCGTTGATCTCGAAGCCGTCGGCTCCGAACTTGTGGGTCAGGATCGCTTTGAGCGATTCTTCGGCCTTGTTCCAGAGCTCGAGGTCGCCCATGTAGTCGTCGGGTCTGGTCGACAGCTCAGCCGTGTAGGTCAGACCGAACGTGCCGTAGATCGTCTTCGCGATATCCATGATATCGGAGATCTCAGCCTCGATGCCGCTCTCCTCGACGAAGATGTGAGCGTCGTCCTGATGGAACTGCTGAACGCGGAACAGGCCGTTGAGCTCGCCCGATTTCTCTTTTCTGTGGATGACGTCGGTCTGCGAATACCTTATCGGGAGTTCGCGGTAGGAACGCTGACGGCTGCGGAACACGTTGATCGCGTTCGGGCAGTTCATCGGCTTCATCGCGTACGTCGTATTCTCGTCGGATGGGATGACGAACATGCCGTCCTGATAGTGATCCCAGTGACCGCTCGTGACCCAAAGCTACTTTTCGGACAGGACGGGGCCCGAGATCTCCTGATAGTTGTGCAGCCTGTGCTCCCCGCGCCAGTATTCGAGAAGCGCGTTGTAGAGCGTCCAGCCGCGGGGCAGGAAGTACGGCATGCCCGGCGCAGTCTCGTGGAACATAAAGAGCTCCATTTCGCGGCCGAGTTTCTTGTGGTCCCGACTCTTCGCTTCCTCGATGCGGTCGAGGTGCTCTTTCAGCTCGTCCTTCGTCGGGAACGACACGCCGTAGACGCGGCAGAGCATTTTGTTGTTCGCGTCGCCGCGCCAGTAAGCGCCCGTCGCGGACGTCAGTTTGAACGCCTTGACGGGGCCGGTCGAGAAGAGGTGCGGCCCGGCGCAGAGGTCGGTGAAGTCGCCCTGACGGTAGAAGGAGATCTCCTCGCCCTCAGGCAGATCGCGGATAAGCTCGACCTTGTAGGGCTCTTCCCTTTCCTGCATGAGGGCGATCGCCTCATCGCGCGGGAGCGTGAACCGCTCGAGGCGGATATTCTCCTTGACGATCTTCTTCATCTCGCCCTCGATCTTTTCGAGATCTTCCGGCTTGAACGGTTCCTTCACGTCAAAGTCGTAGTAGAAGCCCTGCTCGATCGCGGGTCCGATAGCAAGCTTCACTTCCGGGAACAGACGCTTGACCGCCTGCGCGAGGATATGAGACGTCGTGTGCCAGAAGGCGTGACGCCCCTCCGCGTCGTCGAACGTGAGAAGCTTCGCCTCCGCGTCCGAGTCGAGTATATGCGTCAGCTCGACGGTTTTCCCGCCGACCGACGCGGCGAGAACGCCGAGCATCGGCAGCTCCGCCCCGCGCGCCGCCTCGTATACCGACAGCGGCGCCTCCGCTTCGTAAATTTTGTCGCCGAAGTTGATCCTGAACATATTATTCCTCCGTAAATTACAAGCGCCCCGGACAGATCTTTTCTGTCCGGGGTGCGAATAAACTTTTCCGCACGGTTCCACCCGAGCTTTTACTTCATTTGTATTCCGTTTCCGCAAAGCGGGGAGGCGGTACCGTGAAGGCGTGCGCCGGAGCGGTCTCAGCCGGGGTCTTTTCCTCTCCCCCGCCGCTCGTTCTCTGTTCGCGCCGTGACTTTACGGCTTGTTCTCCGCAGACGAGTATATCACAAACCGCTCGGTTTTGTCAAGTTTTTTATTTCACTCCCTTCGTTGCGGGAAAAGGTGCGGGGAGCTCTTTATGACCTGAAGACCCCCGGACCGTCCGACGGTGCGGACTACGCCTTGTTGAATCTTTCCGCGGGTTGTTTGCAGCGCGGGCATCTCCAGTCGTCCGGCAGATCCTCAAAAGCGACGCCGTCGTGTTCGGCGGGATCGTAAACGTATCCGCAGACCGAGCAGACGTATTTGCCGTTTGTCCGCGCGCCGCGGAGAACGGCGCAGGTCACAGAGCCGCCTCGACCGCTTTCCGTACCTCTTCCATATCGACGGTCGGCTCGAAGCGTGCGACGACTCCGCCTTCGCGGTCGACGAGGAACTTGGTGAAGTTCCAGCCGATATACGTCTTGTCGCCGAATTTCCTGTTGTTCATTTTCGCGAACTTATTGAGCGCCGCGTTTTTGAGTCCTTTTCCGAAACCTTCGAACGGTTTTTCGGACGCAAGGAACGCGAACAGCGGATCGGCGGTCTCGCCGTTGACGTCGATCTTCGCAAACTGAGGAAACTCCGTTCCGAACTTCATAGTGCAGAATTCGTGAATCTCGTCGTCGCTTCCGGGCGCCTGTCCCGCAAACTGATTTGACGGGAAATCAAGGATCTCAAAGCCCCTGTCCCTCAGATCTTTGTACATCGCCTCCAGCGGGTCGTAATGCGGAGTGAATCCGCAGCCGGTCGCCGTATTGACGATAAGCAGTACCTTTCCCCGATATTCCGAAAGGCTGACGTCGTTCCCTTTTCTGTCCTTTACCGTGAAATCGTAAACAGTTTTCATTTTCGTTTGACCTCCGTTTATATAAATCTTTTTATTCGTTTTCTTTTTGCCCGTTGATCAGTTTATACAGTATCCTGTAAAGCTCGGCCGCCTCGTCCGGCGTCAGACGGAACTCCTTTGCAATGCATTCCGGCACTCCGAGCGCCCTGTCTTTCAATTCTTTGCCCGCCTTCGTCAGCGTGATGACAAGGTTCCGCCCGTCGCCTTCGTCCTTTGTTATCCCGATATATCCCTTGTCACGCAGCTTTTTGAGCAGCGGGGTCAACGTGTTTGATTTCAGGCAGAGCGCCTCGCAAAGAAGCTTTTCGTTCGCCTGCCCCCGTTCCCACAGCACCATCATCACGATATACTGCGTATACGTAAGGCCGAGCGCGTCGAGAAGAGGTTTGTATTTTCGCGTTATCAGATTAGACGCGGCGTAAAGCGGGAAACAAATCTGGTTTTTCAGCCTCAGCCGCTCATATTTACCGTCCATTCTCTCATCACCTCCGCAATAATTATATCGCACGCGATATAATTTGTCAAGAGGGTTTTCCGATTTTTTTGACCGCGGTTTTTCCGGGAGTGGACGCGCCGTCTTTACCACGCCGAAGCGGGACCGTTTCACCCGCTGTCCTTCGGTCTCGCACGGATATGAAAAAACGGGACGTTTCCGCGATCTTCAGAATGCGGAAACGTCCTTTGCCGTCCGAAATATATCAATTAAAAAGGTGCGGCGGTCACGCCATACCGCCTTGCCGCGGGGATTTGTGACAGGCGCGTTAAAAGGGTCAGCCCTTCGCCGCTTCAAGAACGCGGTCCGGGAGCATCGAGCGGATCCCGTCGGGATCGGAGAGAACGCTCTCGCTCCACGTGAATACGGAACCGCTCTCGCCCGGGAAGTAAACGGACGGGTCTTTGAGATCGGTCTCGTATCTCGCGTTCCACTCGGGGTAATTTTCCGTCATGAACCGGTCGGCGATCGCGTACGCCTCGCAGTCCTTCGACCAGCCGACGGCGGAGATCTGAACGCCGCCGCCCTGTTTGCCCGTTCTGCTCTCCGTTACGGTCGAGTGCGCGATAACGACGGAGCCGTCGGAGCAGACGCCGATTATCATGAAGACGTGGCCCTTTATGCTGACTATGTCGCCGGGTCTGTAGTTCTCGAGCGTAGGTATGGGCGTGCCCGCCTTGACAGTTCCGAGTCCGCGGTCGGCGAGCGACGACGCGAACGAAGTCGACGCGGTAACGTAACCATCCCCGCCGTTTTCCGTATTCAGCAAGTTATAGACGCACCAGCCGAGATACCCGGAACAGTCGAGCCCCGCGTTCCAGTATTCGTTGAACCCGCCGTTCGGGAAATAGCTCAACGTCGGGTCGGCGGCGTCGTACTCGTAATCCGCGCCCATAATATCGAACTGCCACGCCCAGTCGGAGAACAGGCCGACCGACGTCGCGGCGGTCGAGCTGCCGTCGTCCTGCCAGTTCCACCCGCCGCCGTAGACGTAGAGCGTCCTGCCGACGGGGCCGAGAGCGGTTTTTATAAGATTTTTGACCGTTCTGACGCCGGGTTCCCCGGCGATCGGCGGAGAGTAGACGTACGGGTTCTCCGTCACGTCGCGCGCCGCCGTTATCACGCCGTCCTCTACGGTCAGCTCGAAATCCGAGCCGCGTTTCAGGACGTTCTGAACGGTATAGTTTTCGTCCGGCGCGACGGGATAGGCGATCTCTTCGCCCGCCACCTCGAAGACGTATCTGAAATTCGGGATATTCTCTTTTACGGTCCCGGGCGCGCCGTAATTCTCGACGCCGAGATAGAAGCCGCGGACCATTTCCGCTCCCTCTACGCCAGAGGACTCGCTCTCGCTCTGACCCGCGGTTTCGCTCGCGGGCGCCGTCGCCGGCTCCGTCGTGCGGCCGACGCCGCCGTTTTCGTGCGCGTTACATGAAAAGAGGAACATTGAAGCGGTCACCCCTGCGAGAATCTTGAGTAACTTTGTCACGGCTTTTTCAATCCTTTCCGTACGAGTCGATATCGAGTCCGGCGATGAGCCGCTCGAGATCGGAGACAAGTTTTTCAGCCCAGTCGATATTGATATAGAAGTCGCCCTTGCCGTTCACGGTGAGGAGCGCCTCGCGCGTGGTGGCGCGCCAGAATCCGTATTCGATCGTCTTCCCGTCCGTCGTGTTGAACGTGATGCGGAAGATCGCCTTCGTCTCGTCTGCGGCGAGCGCGGCGCGCTCTTCCTCCGTGAGCGAGGAGTCGCCCTTGAGCTTCGATCCGATCACCGTCTTGTAGAACTGGCGGAAGTTGTAAACGTGTTCGTTGTCGAACGACACGACGTCGGACGTCACGTCGAGCGTGGCGTTATTCTTTTCATCCGTGCCGTGCTTCAGCTCGAACGTGATATCGCGGTCCTCCGTCCTCACACGGAGCGAGGATACCGTCGTCACGTTGATCTGGAGCGGGTAGTCCGCCGCCCAGCTGAAGAGCCCCGCTCTCAGCCAGCTCATCGAGTCGCCCTCGAAGCGCGCGATCAGCGAGTAGTCGAGCAGATTCGAGATACCGTAAACGTATCCGTCCGGCTGAACGTCGGAGAAGAAGAAGTCGTAATCGTTCCCCTCGAGCGAGAAATGGACGGTGTACGGGGCGTCCTTGAGACCGAATCTCCCGTAATCCTCCTCGCTTTTGACGATCGCCGCCGTCTCGTCGCCCGCGAGGGAGACGAATCCGCTTATGACGCCGATGTAGAAGGAATCGTTGGCGCGGTACCCCGCGGGATACGCGAGCTTCGCCTCGACGATCGCGTCGGGATTAAGCTTCTCCTCCGGGGCGCACTGCGTGACGGCCACGAACGGGTCGGTCCCGTGGAAAATCGAGAATTCCTCGATGTCGAAATAGTTGTTTTGGGTGACGCCCGCAGTCATCGCCGCCGTCACGAATTTTTCGCACGGCGCGAGGACGGACGAATCGAGCGACGCGCCGAGCGTATAGACCGCTCCCCTGCCCTCGAACGAGCAGTAATACCCGTCGCCGGAGACCATCCGGTCGCCCACGTTGACGCGATATTCCTTGCCGGCGTTGTCGGTGAGCACCCACCACGCCTTCGGGTCGTCCAGACCGTACTCGGCGAGCTGCTCTTCCGTCGCGCTGTCGACGACGCGGTCCCTTACGAGGACGTATCCGGACGCGACGACGACGGACGCCAGCGCCTCGTCGTTGAGCGGGGCGGCGGGCAGTTCGGCGAGATAAAACGTCTCGCCGTTGTAGCGTACGAGCGTGTACTGTCCGTATTCGTTATGGATCTCGATCGACTTGATCGAGCTGCGGTCGCGTCTCGGGAACATGAGAAGATACGCGTCCTTCTCGATCCGCTCGCCGGGGTCGTTCTCGCCGAGAAGCTCCTCGGGAAGGAGCGTCGGCGGCGCTTTTTCCTCTTCTGCGGGCTTCGTCAGGTTAAGAACGATGAGTCCCGCCGCGAGGAGCAGGAGAGCCGCCCCGAGCGCGATCAGCGCGATCATGCGCTTTTTCTTCATGAGTGTTTTCTCCTTACGAGGACGACGACGCCTGCGATCGCGACGAGCGCGGGCAGAAGCGTTGTCATCCAGACGGCGTGACCGTTCGCCTCGCTGACCGAAACGGTGAGCGTCGCGTCGTCGAACGGCTTCATGTCGAGGTCGGCGAGGATGCCGTTTCTGCCGACCCACTGCATCGTAGAATAGATTATGTCGCTGTTTCCGTACGCGTTACTGACAAGGTAAGCGTTCGACCCGAACGTTGGCGAACCCGCCGCGACGACGTACGAATAGTGTCTGTTGTTGTCGATGATCCTCGTCTCGAGCGACATCGTGAGAAGATCGTATGTCCCCGTCTCTGTCACGCCGTCGCTGCCGGTCAGTTCCGCGCCGGGATACGAGCGGAGCATCGCGGAGACGGAGCGCGAGCCGGAGAGGTCTCCGCCGCTCTCCCAGAGGATATCGATCGGGGACGCTTCTCTTATGACCGCCTTGGGCGAGCTCGTCAGGTCGATCATCTCGGAGAGGAACGAGCCGCCGAGCGTGTCGGTCGGGGTGTATTCGGTGAAGACGGAAAAACCGTCCGTGCTGAGCGAGTGATCGTAGTCGCGCACCTTCACGTCGGAGCGGTACGCGATGCCCCACTCCCTCAAAAATTCGTTGAGGTTCGTGAGCTTCGCCGAATGGTCGGGGCTCTCGAAAACGAGCAGACCGCCGAGTCCGTCGAGCATTTTATCGATCTTCGTGATCTCGTTCTTGTTTTTGTCCTCCGCCTCGGCTCCGATGAAGTCGTAAACGGGGTCGTAGATCACTATGATCCGGCAGTCCTCGCCGACATCATCCTGCGATAGATCGGCGACCTTGACCTCGAATCCGCAGTCCCAGAAGAGCTGCGCGAGCGTCGACGCGCCGTCGATATCCTCGCCGTGGCCCGTCGTGAATATCACCTCCGGCGCGTCCGTCTGGGTCACCTGCATTATCGCGGAGACGAAACGGTACTCGCCCTGATACCCCCATCTTTTGCCGTCCTCGTTGAAGACGAAGAACGACTGCGGAGTGAGTACCCGGGACTCCGTGCCCGATCTGACGACGACGGACTTCGAGGTGATATCCGTCGCCGCGGTCGAGTAGAATTCCCTGAAGAATCCGGGATTCTTGACGACGTTCACGCACTTTATCTTCACGCCGTCGATCGCCTCCTCGAGCTGACGGGCGGTCGAATAGACGTATCGCATATCCTCGTCCGCCATGAGCGTATCGGGATCGGACGCGAAATAGACGTCGATGTCCTTGTTGATCCCCGCGACGTATTCTTTCGATTCGTCGGAGAGGGTGAAGACCGCCTCGTTCGTCATGTCGACGTACCACCCGAAGCGGTACGCGAGCGCGGTGAAGACCGCGTTGAACAGGACGACGACGGCGATGAACAGAACGCAGAAAAGGAGAGTGGTTGAGCGGTATCTGAATTTCTTACCGAAAAGGGCTGACTTTCTCATCACGACTCACCCCTTCCCTCATATCCAGCGCCGTCTCTCCGTCACCCGGACGGTGAGGAAAACGAACACCGCCGCGAACGACAGATAGTAAACGAGCGACGCAAAGTCGAACATTCCGTAGGTGAAGTTCGTGAACCGCGAGTACAGGGAGATCCACGAGAGGACGGTGCGTATCGCGTACGAATCGATCATCCCGTTAAACAGAGCGATCCCCGCGAAGAAGAAGAGGATCGCCATCGTTCCGACCGCTGCGACGACCTGACTCTCCGTCAGGGACGACACGAACGTGCCGACGGCGATGAAGCACGCGCCGACGAGGAACATGGCGAAAAAGCACCCGAAAGTGCGGGCCGGGCTGATCGGGCTGTGCTCCGCGGCGTATTTCCCGAGAGGGATGATGTACGCGCACGAGAGGAGCAGGTTGCCCGCGAATACGGTCAGCGAGGCGAGATATTTTCCGAGGACGATACCGGTCGCGGAGACCGGAGACGTCAGGAGGAGCGCGTCCGTTCTGAGGCGCTTTTCATCCGAGAACGATCTCATCGTCAGAAGAGGAAGAAGAGCGACGAACCCGAAGATCATCATCGACGCGAACGAAGAGACGTCGGACGAGGACGATCTCAGGGTATAAAGAGCGAAAAGCAGTCCCGACACGGCGAGATAGACCGCGGAGAAAACGTATCCGAGCGGCGTCGAGAAATACGAACGGAGTTCGCGTTTGTAGATCGCAGTCACGCCGTCATCACTCCTTTCCCGCGCGCCGTTCAGGCGCGTTCCTTCTTCTCTCGTCCTCGTCCGTTATCATGACGAAGACCTCTTCGAGGCTCATCCCGCGCGGGGTCAGCTCCATTATCGGCCATCCCTTCGCGGCGAGCATATTGAACATCTGCTTTCTGATATCGATCCCGCGCTCCGCCTCGACGGCGAAGACCGCTCCGTCCGCGTCGCCGTCACCGGTATCCTCGGCAAAGCGAACGCCTCCCAGCGCGCGCAGTTCGCGGAGAACGTCGCGGCGCGGGCCCGCCACCTTGACGGTGTATTTACGGTCGGACGCCGCCGCGCGTGCCACGTTTTCGGTCTTTTCGTCGGCTATGAGCCGTCCCTCGTTGATAATGAGGATCCTGTCGCATACCGACTGGACCTCCGGGAGGATATGGGTCGAGAGAACGACCGTGTGGTTCTTGCCGAGATTGCGAATAAGGTTTCTGATCTCTATGATCTGCTTCGGGTCGAGACCGACCGTCGGCTCGTCGAAGATCATCACCGGCGGGTTGCCGACGAGCGCCTGCGCTATGCCGACGCGCTGTCTGTAGCCCTTCGAGAGATTGCCGATCAGGCGGTCCTTCACGCCGGCGATCTTCGTCACCGCCATGATCTCGTCGAGGTGCGCTTTTCTGTTGAGCGTGCACTTTTTGAGCTCGTAAACGAAATTCAGGTATTCGGACACCTTCATCTCGCGGTAGAGCGGCGGCTGTTCGGGAAGGAATCCGATCTTCTTCTTCGCCTCGTCCGGGTTCTCGAGCACGTCGATACCGCAGACGGACGCCTCGCCGGACGTGGAGGAGAGATATCCGGTGACGATGTTCATCATCGTCGACTTGCCCGCGCCGTTCGGCCCGAGAAATCCGACGATCTCTCCCTCGTTCACGGTGAACGACACGTCGTCGAGCGCCGTGACGTTCCCGTAGTGCTTGAATACGTTTCTGACTTCGATCATAGAGCCGTCTCCTCGTCAAGAATTGCGACCGCGGCGCCCATTGCGCCGCGTCTGCCTCCCGTTTTCCGGTGCGAGTGGAAAAGGTCGGGCCGGCAAGCGGTACAGTCGGCGTCGACGTCGATCTGCCCTTCTTTTATCCCCGCTTCCGCGAGGATCTCAAGGTTCATGCCGGTCAGGTCCGCGTAAAGCGACCCGCCGCGGTCCTTTATGTGGCGGGACGCGAATCCCTCGCCGCGCGCGGTTCTCACCGCATCGCGGAAATCATCTTTCACTTCAAAACAGCAGGCGCCGATGTGCGGACCGATCGCCGCTCTTATCCCGCTCTTCGGGACGCCGAGCGCGACCAGCTTTTCGACCGCACGCGCCGCTATGCCCGCGACCGTTCCGCGCCATCCCGCGTGGACCGCGGCGACGGCGGGCGCGCCGTCTTCTTTTTCCCCCGCGAAAAGGATAGGGACGCAGTCGGCGACTCTGACGGTGAGGATCACGCCCGGTTTATCGGTGATAAATCCGTCGAATCCCTCGTCGTCCGCCGATCTTCTCGTCACGCCGTCGCCCGCGTCGGCGGGCGTCGCGTAACGGATCTTGTCCGAGTGGATCTGCGGAGCGCAGATCACGCGCTCCCCGCCGTACCGCCCGTCCGTGACGGCGCGGGCGAAGATCCCGATATTCTCATAAACGACGGCGTCGGGGTCTTCCCTGCCGAACGCGAGGTTCATCTCAGCCGTCGCCGGGTCCGTACTGACGCCGCCGAGGCGCGTCGAGAATCCGTGCGCCACGCGAGGGAATCGGAGCGCGGAGGACCTCAAAAGGATCCCGCTTTGATAAAACATAGGGTTCTCCCTTATCAAGTTACTTAACTTCGATAATACTTTCGTCCCAGACTTCGGGCTTTTCGTAACCCATGAGGTTCACGACCGTTCCTGCGACGGAGGACAGGCCGAACTGCCCCTCGTCCTTTTTGACCGTGTACGGAAGTTTTTTCGCGTTGTCGTAGATCACGCACGGAACGCGGTTGAGCGTGTGGGACGTTTTGGCTTTGTACGTGCCGTCGGCGTTCCTCTTCGGTTCGCCGGTCTTCTTGTCGATCTCCGCCATCTCGTCGGCGTTGCCGTGGTCGGCGGTGATTATCGCGACGCCTCCGACCTCGTCGACGACGGGAAGGATGCGTCCGAGCTGCAGGTCCAGCGCCTCCATCGCGCAGACGGTGGCGTCGAGAGAGCCGGTGTGGCCGACCATGTCGCCGTTCGGGAAGTTGACGCGGATGCAGTCGTATTTACCGCTGCGGAGCGCCTCGATGACGCGGTCCGCAATCTCGGCGCACTTCATCCACGGTCTTTGTTCGAAAGGCACGACGTCGGACGGGATCTCGACGTATTCCTCGAGCTCCTCGGAGAATTTGCCGCTTCTGTTGCCGTTCCAGAAATAGGTGACGTGGCCGTATTTCTGCGTCTCGGATATCGCGAAGATCGAGAGGCCCGACTCCGTCAGGTATTCGCCCATCGTGTTCGTGATCTCGGGCGGGCTGACCAGGTATCTCGACGGTATGTGCAGGTCGCCGTCGTATTCGAGCATTCCCGAGAAACGGATGGCGGGAACTCTCTTTCTGTCGAATTTGTCGAACGAAGCGTCTCCCTCAAAGGCGCGGCAGATCTCGATCGAGCGGTCGCCCCTGAAGTTGTAGAAGATCACGCTGTCTCCGTCTTCCACCGTGCCGACCGGTTTTCCGCCCTCGGCGATGACGAACGCGGGAAGATCCTGGTCGATGACGGAGAATTCGTTTCTGTACGCGGTGATCGCCTCTTCCGCCGACGCGAACTGTCTGCCCTCGCCTAAAACGTGGGTGTACCAGCCGTCGCGGACCATCGCCCAGTTAGCCTCGTAGCGGTCCATCGTTATCTTCATCCTGCCGCCGCCGGACGCGATCCGCGCGTCGCATCCGCGCTCGCGCAGCGAGGCGAGGAAGGACTCGAACGGGATAACGTAATCGAGAGCGGAAGTCTCGCCGACGTCTCTGCCGTCGAGAAGGATATGTACTCTGACCTTCCCTATCCCCTCGTCGGCGGCGCGGGTGAGCATCGCCTTGAGGTGGTCGATATGCGAGTGGACGTTTCCGTCGGAGAACAGGCCGAGAAAGTGCAGCGTCCCGCCGGACGTTTTCACTCCGTCGGTGAGCCAGCGCCACGTGTCGGAGGCGAACATCTTTCCGCTCTCGATGCTCTCGGTGACGAGCTTCGCGCCCTGCGCGAAGACCTGACCGGAGCCGAGCGCGTTGTGGCCTACCTCGGAGTTGCCCATATCGTCGTCGGACGGAAGACCGACAGCCGTACCGTGGGCCTTGAGGGCAACGGTCGGGTAATCTCTCATTATTCTGTCAAGATTCGGGGTGCGCGCGGTGAATACCGCGTTGGACTCGATCGCCGGGGCGAGCCCCACGCCGTCCATCACGATCGTCAGGACGGGGCGATTCCCCTCTCTGCCGTTGAGTTTTATCAGTTTGTGTTCCATATCGAAAAAGTCCTTTCAGGAAATATTATTAACTTTACCGTAGAGATTGACGACCGGAATGCCCTGCTTTTCGGCGTAGCGGACCGTGTATGCGGTCCCGCCCCCTTTTCGTCCGTCGTAGTAAGCGACGCAGAGCGAACTCATATCCGCCATCATCCTGTCGCGCTCGAGCATCACGCCGTCGTCGAAAAAGTCGCGTACGTAGACGACCTCGGCGGCGAGCCCCTTAAGCTTCTGGTACAGGGCGACGTCCTCCGTCTTCTTCCAGAGCGCCGTCTGATCGCGGCACGGAAGAACGAGGATAAGACGGAACCCGGGATCGCGTTTCGCCGCGGCGGCGACGCGGCACGCGGCGACGGTGTCGAATCCGACCGCTCCGCCGCACACGAAGTCGGTGAACCCGTCGAAACGGAGCCGTCTGAGCGTCACGTCGAGTTCGGCGACGAGCGTCCCGTCCGCCTCTCGCGGCAGCGATCTGTGCCCGGTGAAAAAACACGTTGTCTCACGCCCCGAGCTTCCCATCGCCGTCACCTCCCCGATTTTTGCTCATACATAGTTTATTTTATCACAAATCACTTGAAAATGAAAGAAAAAAACGCCCTAAAACGCGGCCTCGGCAGAAATATTTGCGCCTCGGCCTCCTCAGCCGTCCACCTGCGTTCTGTTTTTTGCTCAAAAAACTTTACAAACCTCGCGAATTATGATAGAGTAATATGTTAAGAACGTAAAATAGATAAGTGTTTGTTTTCGGAGGGTGATATGGCTAAAATCGATATCAGGATCAAAAAACCGCAGGGAAACTCTGCGATCGGCCGCGGGCTTCGTTCCGTTATCGCGGACGTCGATTCGATCTGCCGCCGCGACCCCGCCGCGAGGGGACGCCTCGAGGTCATCCTTCTGTATTCCGGTTTTCACGCTTTGGCGTTTTACCGCGCCGCGCACGCGCTCGACAAAAACGGCGCGCACGTAACGGCGCGCGCTCTGTCGCAGTTCTCGAAGTTTCTGACCGGCATCGAGATCCACCCGTCGGCGAAGATAGGAAAAGGGCTCTTCATCGACCACGGATCGGGCGTCGTCATCGGCGAGTACGGCTTCGGCTACACGCGCAATGAGACGAACGAAAAGACGATGCTCAAGCACTACGGCGGCGTGCTGATCGAGGATGACGTG
>JAFWPR010000174.1 GCA_017545225.1 Clostridia bacterium | reverse complement strand
TCGGCGCGGGAGAACCTTCGCGCCGCCACAGGACCGTGGCGACCATCGCGCGGGTCAGCGATCCCTCGGGATCGAATACGTCCCCGCCGACGCCTTTCATATAGCCCTCTTTGACGGCGTATCTGATCGACGCTTCGCTCCATCTGCCGTCTTCGACGTCGGAAAATCCGCTTTTCGCCGCCCCCGCGGGTATAGCGATACCAAGCGCCCCCGCGAGCATTATCGTCGCGAGAATAAAGGACAGCAGTTTTTTCATGTTATGATTCCTTTCGATAATTATCGATTCAATTATATCAAACGGAATGCGGTATTGCAAGAAAACCGGAGTCAAAAGAGCCTTCCCCTTTGAGGGTAGCGAAGCGCGGGACGCGGGAGTGAATGACAGCCCGGTGGGCTGTCAGAGCCGCTTTTGCAACAACCGCAGATCGCGGAAAGATCGACGCGAGGCGTCGATCTTCGGCAGACAGATGGTAACAATGAAGTACGCTTTTCTTTATTCTGTCTGCAACCGAACCCCGCAGGGTAGACAAGGTGCCGCCGTGAGGCGGCGGATGAGGTGAGAAAAAGCGATTCGTCTGTCACCTCATCCGGCTCGCCCGGTTGCTCCGCAACACTTTCGCTCGCCACCTTCCCCTCGAGGGGAAGGCTATATCGCGATCATTTAATACCGACCTATATCTTCAAAATGAATATCCGGGAAACCGGCGTCCGGTTTTATGCGGTAATCGCCTCTCGTCGGGTTGACGAAGAGAGGATTAACTCCGAAATCGTACGCGATATTGTCTTCTATCGTCGAATACCGGGCGAAGATCTCCCTGAACTCGGGCTGCTTCGCCGTCTCGTTGAAACTCCTGTTTCCGGTGATGACCAGAGAGGAGTTCTCGCAGAACTCGCGCTCCTGCCAGCGTGAAAGATCGGTCGTGAAAGTGAAGAGCTCGGGCCAGTACGTCATCGCTTCCTCTTTGATCGAAGGGTGCGAGTCGAAGTACGCGAATATCTCGACCCATCTCCGGTAGGAATACGAGTTCAGCAGCTCGTCCTCTTTTCCCGAAGTCACCGTCTCGATCACGAACTCGGTGTGGTTCGTGCTGTAATCGCACACCGCCGGTCCTTTGACGGTCGCGTTGTCGCAGAACGTGTTGTACTTGCTGATATCGTTGTTCATCACGGAGACGCCGACGTTGTAGAACAGATTGGAGTAAACCTCTGCCCCGACCGCGTTGTCGAGATAGACTCCGAACCTTCCGTTCGTTCCTCCCGTTATGTTCATGAACAGATTATTCCTGATAACGGTACCGGACGCCCATATATTCGTTCCTTTGCCGATCGCTCCGGTGTCGTCCCCGTTGCAGCATGCCTCGTCGAATACGTTATATTCGACGAGCAGGTTGGTCGAGTACCCCGTTCCGATGCATTTCCAGCAGCACCGCTTGAAATGGTTGTGTGTTACCCGGCCGCCCGTCATGTACGCCTGAAGCGCGGACGAGTTGCCTACCCTGAGGTTCGTCAGCGTGAAATAATTGTTGTCGATCACGGCGCCCGTCCCGGTCCCGAACAGGTCTTCCATATTGACCGTATAAACGTACAGCGCGACTTCGGCGCAGGTAGAGAATTCGCACCGTGTGACGAGCAGATCGAGCGGCACTCCGGCGTCGGTCGCTATAACGCGCACCATATTTTCCCCGGCGCAGCCCTCGAACCGGCACCTGTCGAGCGTGAGTCCGCGCGGATGATCGTTCGCGTCGATGAAATCGTCTTCTGAGTTGATGAAATCAAGGCCGACGAGGCTGATATACTCCGTCTTTCCCATAGTTATCATGACGTCCCCGCCGGTGAAATGATAATCTCCCGACGGGTCGTAAACGTAAAACGTTTTCGCATCCGCGTCGATCCAGTATTCTCCCGGTACGTCGAGCTCCTCGGAAACGTTCAGGAGCGCCATCTGATAGAAGTCGTACGCAAATCCGCCCACGAATTCCGGGTAGTAGCGCAGTCCCTCGTCCCCGTACGCCTCCTCCGGATGGGGAACGTAGTAAATGTAGTCTCCGGTCTCCGGATCGACGGTATATCCGTCCGTCGTGATCAGATCCTTGTACCAGCCCCAGACGATGTATCCGTAAAAGATCAGCCCGTCGGTGGTGTGATATTTGGCGACGCGCCTGTTGTACACGCCGTTGTAAATGCGGATGTGGTTCGCATCCTCCGTTATCCCGGACCTGATGAGCTGATCGCTCCCGTCGGGATAAAGATTCGGATAACGGGCGAGGCTGATCGCGCCGTTCTCCGACAGTATCATACACGTTTTGGGATCATACCCGACGAGCTTCCCGGATACGTCCGCTTTTTTTATTTTGTCAGCGGCCTTCGCGGGGAATATCGCCTTCTCCGATTCGTCGAGCGGCGAGAATTCCTCCTCTTTTACGTCGAATCCGTTGTTGAAGACAACGTCCCCGTCGCCGTATTTGCAGTAAGTGATCGGGCATTCCGCCGTTCCGGAGTCCTC
>JAFWPR010000173.1 GCA_017545225.1 Clostridia bacterium | reverse complement strand
TGTTCCGGCAGCCTTAAATTAAGAATACCGGATGCTCATCACGGAGGCATGAGGGCATGCCTCCCTACGAAATCATTTAATACCGACCTATATCTTCAAATCGTATATCCGGGAAATCGGCGCCGTCAAGGATCCTGTAGTCGCCGAGAGTCGGGTTGACGAAGCAGGGATTCTCATCCGGTCTGAAAAACCTGTTGCCGACCGAGACGTGGAAAGGATCGGAACTGACCGTCGGCTTGCCGTCCTGCGTGAAATACAGGTTGTTCCGGTCGTAATTCTGCGGGTAGAGAACGAACTCTTTTTCACCCGCGCGGTCAAGATCGACCGTCAGGGAGGCCAGTTCCGGGAAGGCTTCGAACCAGTTCGCCTTCATCTCGGGATCGGAGTCGAGAACGGCAAAGAAGTCGACCCATCTCTTGTAGAACGCGCCTGACCTGCCCGCGCCCGTGATTTCCGACGTGTCGCCGGTCCTGTAATATTTCTCAAGCGGTTCTATCACGCTTCCCGGCGAGATGATCATCGAGGATCTGAACATGACGTTGTCGTGAACGTCGTTCGACCTGCCGTCGTGGATCACGATCACGGTATCGAAAAACAGGTTCCCGTAGATTTCCGCCCCGGGCTCGTTATCGTCCTGGTATACGGCGTATCTGTCGCCGCCCGAAGAATTCGTGGGATAGAACACGTTGTAACGTATCTTATTGCCCCAGTCGGACTGGCTGTTTCCTCCGGAGATAACGCCGCAGTCCTGATTGTTGTACAGAATATTTCTGAACACGTTGTACTCGATCACGGTGTTGACGTTTTTATTCCCCTCGCCGAAGCCGATAGCCATATGACTGCAGTCCTCAAATTCATTGTGAGACAGTACGGCTCCGGTGCATCCCCCGACTACCACCGCGGCGCCCCACCCGGTGAGATTGGTGCGGGTGATGCGATTGTTGTCGAAAAGGAAATTTCCGCAGGACCTGAACACGTCCGTTATTCCGTACCCGCCGTTGACGTTTACCGCGTTCCCGGAGAAAACCGAGAACTCGCATCCCGTGATGACGGTGTCGAAATCGGGGCCCCTCCGGCCCGTTACCGTGATACCCTCCGCGGAGGGGCAGACCGAGAATCTGCACCTGTCGAGGGTAAGACCCACGGTTGCCTTTGCCGAAAGAAGCTTCTCTTTATACCCCGTCACGGCGAGCCCGCGGAAGGTCACGTAGTCGCACGAATCCATTGTTATGCACCGGTCTCTGACCGGGAAGACGTACGTTCCGTGAGGATCGTAAACGTAAAGAGTGAGAGCGTCCGTATCCACCCAGTATTCCCCGGACGCGTCAAGATCCTCGGTCATATTGAGGAAAGCCGAGGCGTGGTATTCCTCCCAGGGGAACTCCCCGTACCGGAGCCTGCCGTAGTACGCCTGCGACAGGTCGGAAAACCGGAAATCGAAGCCTCCGGTCTCCTCGTCCACGGTGTAGCCGCTGACGTCAAGAACGTCTTTGAACCATCCCAGAGTCAGGTATCCGTAAAGCTTCAGTCCTTCCAGCGTGTGGTATTTTTCCCTGATGCGCTTCTGCATCACCGGATGGCTGATGCGGATCACTTCTTCGCTGACGGTCGCCCCGGCTCCTTTCATCAGATTGTCGGATCCGTCCGGGTATTTATTGGGAAATCTCGCGATCCAGAGGGCCCCCTCGTCTCCGTACAGGACGTCGCTGAAGGTGTAGCCCGGCAGTATCCCGCCGATGCCGATCTTTTTGATATTTTCAACCGCAGAGGGGTCGAACAGGCCTCTTTTGTCTTCGTCCACGGGAGTGAAATCCTCCGCTCTCACCGACGCCCCGCCGGTGAGGACGGCCTCGCCGTCGCCGTAGGCGCAGTAGATCACGGGAAACTCTTTCGTCCCGGAATCCTCGGAGGTCAAAATCACCTCGTCCGTTTCGTATTCGCCCGCCTTGAACGCCACGACGATACTCCTGTCGGCGACGGTCCGTCTCAGGGAACGGACCATCTCGACGGCGCGTCCGAAAGAGGCTATCGGGTGGCCGAAATCTCCCGCCGCGCCGTCGTCGCCGTCGGGCGAGACGTAAACGTCGGCGTCCGTCACGAGGGGATATTCTTTTTCGGTGTAGTGCGAGCGGACGACGGGTTCGGCGTACCGCAGTTTGAACGAGCCGTCGTATCTTTCGATTATCGCCGCGAACTGTTCGCGCGTGGCGAATCCGTCCGGTGCGAGGCGGTTTCCGTCCGTCCCCTTGATCAGCCCCGCTTCTGTTGCCCATCCGAGCGGTTCGCCCGCCCAGTCGCTGACTTTTTCATCGTCCGAGAACGGCGTGAGGTCGGCTCTGTCGGGAACGGATACCGGCGCTCCCGACGAAAAGCGGAAGAGCATGGTAGCAAGCTGTTCACGCGTGATATATTCGTCCGGTCCGAACGTCGTTTCCGTGAGGCCTTTGACGACTCCCGTTTCCTTCGCCCACGCTACGGCGTCCGCGTACCATTCACCGGCGGCGACGTCGTCAAAACCGCTCGGCGCGTTCGGGACGGGCGATCCCTCGCGCCGCCAGAGGACGGTCGCGACCATGGCGCGCGTCAGCGATCCCTCAGGATCGAACAGTCCTCCGCCGACGCCCTGCATGTAGCCGTTTTTGACGGCGTATTCTATCGACGCAGCGCTCCAGCGACCGTTTTCTACGTCGGAAAAGACGGTCGCCGCGAAAGAGGGCAGAGCCGCGGCGAGCGCTCCCGCGAGCATTATGGTCGCAAGGATAGCAGACAGCAGTTTTTTCATGTTATGATTCCTTTCGGGAATTATCGATTCAATTATATCAAACGGAATGCGGTATTGCAAGAAAGAATAGATCCTTCGACTTCGGCCTTCGGCCTGCGCTCAGGATGACACCTATATAAAAACATGTCATCCTGAGTGAAGCGAACGCAGTGAGCGAAATCGAAGGATCTACTACGGTCGATCCGGTGAATGATCAATACCGGCCTATCTTCTCAAATTCTATATCCGGGAAGTCGACGCCGTCTCTGATCCGGTAGTCTCCGACCGTCGGGTTGACGAAGACCGGGTTCTCGGAGAGAAGATAGGCGGTGTTTCCTTCAAACGTGCAGAACTCCTCCGCGTTGTCGGCAAAGCCGATATCCACCTTCGCGTCGTCGTTGATAAAGAGATTCCCGATAAACTCATTGGTCGGCGCGAGAGCGAAAACGCTTTCGCCGAGCCGGGACATGTCCGTTGTATAGGTCGATATCCCGGGTCTTCTCTTCTCCGCCTCTTCTTTGTATCCCGGGATGGTATCGAGCCTGACACGGAGATTATCGTACTTGTTGAGTATGTTTCCTATTATCCAGTCGTCGGCCTTGGCTGCGTCAAGTCCCATCTCCATGATCCGACCCATCTGAGACCCCATACCCGAGCCGCTGCCAATCATGACGTTGTAATTCAGGGCGTTGTCGCGGCCCGAGCCGTGGTACACTACCGCACCCGCGTAGTACAGCAGATTGGAGTACATCAGGGTGCCGCAGTCGCCGTTGTCGCAGTAGTGAGCCATATGTCCCACGCTGCCTGCCGATAAGGTGTCGTAGAAGTTGTACCGGACCACGTTGTTGCCCTCGATATCTCCGCATCCGCGCGTCACGCCGCCGTCGTCGGAGTTGGTCATGGCGGAGTTGAAGTCGTTGTACTCGACGATGATATCGCAGGAGCCGGTAAACATCACCGCGTAGCGGTAGCAGTTTTCAAAACGGTTGTGCGAGACCACGCCGCCCGAGCAGGCGTGAAGGTTGACCGCGCCCTCGGCGTCGAACTTCAGGTTCGAGAGAGAGAAGAGGCAGTTGTCAACAAGGATCTCGCTGCGGTTGGTGTATCTGTCGGCCTCCCAGGCGTTGTCGAAGACGAAAACGTGGCGTCCCACGCACAGGTTGAACTCGCTGTCGGTCACCCTGAGTCCCAGAGGCTCGTCCGGCAGGGATTTCTCGAACAGGACCATATCCCGCCCGTTGTTGCAGTCGAATCTGCACCTGTCGATCTCAAAGCCCGAGGTCTTATAGCCCATAACGAATATACCCACGTTGTTGGTGAAATGGAGCTTCCGGAACGTGATATATCCGGTGTCTTCGGCGTAGATCGCGCAGTAGGTCTCCGTGGCTTCTCCCGCGTCTCCGGTGTCGTACTTTTTCAGGCCGAAGATCCTCTTCTCTCCGTGAGACGTAGGAACGTGATAGTCTCCCTTCGGATCGTATACGTACAGGATGCCGGTCCTGTAATCCACCCAGTATTCGCCCGCGGCGTCAAGCTCGTACGGAACGTTCAGGACGAACATTCTGATGCCCAGGCCGTCGGCGTCGCGCCAGCCGTCTCTCAGCCTTCCTCCGAATTCGGCGGAAGAACTTTTACCGACTCTCAGAAGACTGTTTTCTGCGTCGTATCCCTCGATCTCAAAGGTATCCTTGCGGTAACCGCGCACGATATATCCGTATATTCTCATATTGCGGATCACGTCCTCGTCATAACCGGCGAGTCTTCTTGCAAGCAATGAAAGCGTTATGAGGAGATTATCCTTGTCATAAGTCTCAGCCGCCTGAAGGAAGTGGTCGCTCCCGTCGGAGTACCTGTTCGGGTAGCGCGCCACCGAGCAGAGCTCCCTATCGCTGAACAGAGCAAAGTCGTCGATGTCCGGTACGGTCCCCAGCCTTGCGCCTACGTCGACTTTTTTGATCATATCGGCGTTCTTCGGGTTGAACAGCGCCTTCTCGCCGTCGTCCAGAGGCGTGAAATCGGACTCCCTCAGCGTGACGCCGTTGTCGAACGTCACCTCGCCGTCGCCGTAGGCGCAGTAAACGATCCGGCGATCGGGAGAACCCGCGTCGTCGGGACCGAGTCTCAGCTCCACGGGACCGTAGTCGCCGGCTTTGAAAGCGACGACGATATCGCCCTCGGTCTTCGTTTCCTTGATCTCGCGGACTTTGGCGACCGCCCCCGCGAAGGTGGCGAGAGGATGGTCGAAGTCGCCCGCGGCGTTGTCGTCGCCGTCGGTCGCAACGTATATATCGGCGTTATCGACAAGGGGATATTCCTTTTCCGTGTACCGGTTTCTCAGTATCGGTTCGTTGTAAACGAGTTTGAACGATCCGTCGTATCTCTCGATGATCGCCGCGAACTGTTCGCGGGTGGCGAAGCCGTCCGGCGCGAGGCGGTTTCCGTCCGTCCCGTTGATGATGCCGGCTTCTACCGCCCACTCGAGCGGTTCTGTTGCCCAGTCGCTGACCTTTTCGTCATCGGCGAACGGGGAAAGATCGGCTCTCTCGGGCACCGATACCGGCGCGGAAGACGAGAAGCGGAACAGCATCGTGCTGAGCTGTTCGCGGGTGATGAACTCGTCGGGTCCGAACGTGGTTTCGGTGAGTCCCTTTACGACTCCCGCCTCCTTTGCCCACGCTACGGCGTCGGTGTACCATTCTCCCGCGGGGACGTCCTCAAAACCGCTCGGCGCGGTCGGCGCGGGCGACCCCT
>JAFWPR010000014.1 GCA_017545225.1 Clostridia bacterium | reverse complement strand
TTCCGTAATTGAAGTATCTCTTTCTCGTATTCTTGTATGTGTCGGTAATTTCTTGGCATAAAAAAACCTCCTATGATACTTTTTGATTGTATCATAGGAGGCCTCTTTTTTTCAATGTCCGTTTTTACTGGACCTGTTCACATCCGATCCTCAGCGCCTTTTTTGTATTATATCAGTTCCCCGCAAGACGGGCTTTCATCGCGGGTACGTCGTATTCGTCGACCGTTCCGTTCGCGTCGGCGTCCGCGCCGATGAGATCGACGGCGATCGCGTCGCCCCTGAGATAACGCTTCAGGAAGGCGAGGTCGCGCATTGCGATATATCCGTCGGCGTCGGCGTCGTATCGCTCCGCGTGAGGAATCGCGGCGATATAGTCCGCCGCTTTCACGGGGGCGGACTGCACCGCGTAATATATTCCGTCACGTGCCGTGACTCCGTACAGGTCGTGTCCTCCGTCGGGCAGACGGAACAGGGAGTCGGCGGCGCCCGTCTCCGGGTCGAACGAGACTATCTCGCGCGGAGTATTGTAAACGAGGAGACCGCCGAAGGAACAAAGACCCGAGTAATATCCGACCCAAAAGGCGTTCGGAACGTCGGCCGCCCACCTTTCGGAAAGCCGTCTTACGGCCGATGACCTCACAAGATCCGCCGTCTTCATTATCGCGTATCCCGACGCGTCCTTTCCGATGAAGAACCACGATCCTCCGAGCGGTATGAACGGAGTGGAGACGCCGTTCCAGATCGCGCTTTCATACGATCTGTCGGTACACGCGATATCGTCGCCGTATCCCTTCCATCCGTAGTGCGGTCTTTTGCCGTCGTCCGTTGAGGACAGGAATGCGTCGGACACGAGGAAATAAGTGTGGATCGCGTAACCGAGCTGATCGGGTACCGGGTCGTCCCACGTCACGTCGACGTGATACCACTTTCCGCCCAGTTTGACGCGGTTCCAGGTATGGTTCATGGAGGTGCTGATGACCGCGTCGGCTTCAATCCCGAAACGCTTGAGCACTTCGATATAGAGCAGCGTGTACGCCTGACATACCCCGCGCCCTTCCTTGAAGAAATTGTACACGTCACGGATCTTGTACGAGGTGTCGTATTCGAATCTCGTCACGATGTAGTCGTGAACGAACAGCGCGATCTCAAGATCGCTCCACGATTTGTCGACGAGGGAGCAGATATCCTCTATCTGCGCCTCATATTCGACCTTCATTTCGGCGATGCGTTTCGTGTCCGTTATTGTGTACGTTGGAATGAAATCAACGATCTTCCCTGTAGAAGGATCGTAGGTATAACTGTATCCCGAGTCGATAAAGAAAAGATCGGGAACGGTGTTGATTATCTCCTGAAACACCCACTGCAGTCCGTCCTCGTCGAGTCCGTACTTTGAAACGTCGATGCTCGGCGCGAATCCTCTCATTCCTTCGACGAGCAGATCGACCGCGCTCTTTCCGGACGGATCGGAAGACCCGCCGAGAAGCTCGAGCGCGGAGCCCTCGCGCAGAACGGTCCGACCGCCCGCCGTTTTATCCGCCTCCGCCGCGTCCGCATCCGCCGATCTTTTGAGGAAGGTCACGATCTGGCCTCTCGTGCAGTCGTCGTCGGGTGAGAAGTGCGTTTTGTCAGTACCGGTCGTGACGCCCTTCTCGACCGCCCAAAGGACGGGTTCGAAGAAAAAGTCGGCAGGCTTTACGTCGCGGAACGGATTGACTGAGCCCGCGGGCTTCGGCTCGCCCTTCCATCTGTGAAGGAAGGTCACGATCTGGCCTCTCGTGCAGACGTCGTCCGGCGAGAACGCCGTCCTGCTCGTTCCCTTGGTTATGCCTTTTTCAACGGCCCATAGGACCGCCTTGTAGAAATAGTCGCCCGATTTTATGTCGCTGAACGGGTTGGCGGAGCCGACGGGCTCCGGTTCGCCTTCCGTTCTCCACAGGAACGTCACGACCTGACCGCGGGTGCATCCGTCTTCGGGTGAGAAAGTCGTCGCACTCGTACCGGCGGTGATCCCTCCCTCGACCGCCCAGTCGACCGCATCGGCGTAATAGGCGCCCGGATCGACGTCGTCGAATGAGAATTTCTCACCGCCGACGACTCTGACCGCGCCGTTCGTTACGGCGAAGGAAACGCGCTGAAGCGATACGTTCACGAAATCGCCCGGCAGATACGAGACAGTCACGGGCTGAGGGCCGGACGGCGCGTTTTTTCCGACTCTGAATCTCAGCGTGACGAGCGTGCCGTTTTTTGTGTTGTCTTTCGCGGCGAGCGTATCGTCCCACGTGACGTAATACGGGTTCGCCAATTTGTCCGATCCGAAGTACGCGCCGTCGAGCAAGCCTCCGTCCTCAACTCCGGTCAGCTCGAGATACTCGCCGCAGCTGATCGCGAGACGTCCCGCGCAGACGCCCGGATTGCCCGAGATCGAGACTTCGACGGCGGCCTCATCCCCCGGCTCGCACTTCGCGGAGGAGACGGTGATCGCGGGGGACGCTGCGAAGACGGCGGCGGGGAGCATCCCCGAGAGCAAGACCGCCGCAAGGAGCGCGGCGATGATTTTGACGTATTTCATATTACGACCTCGTTTCTGCTTGATCGGAGGGAACAATACTTCTTTTTTTTAATTATACAATCTGCCCGGACGTTTTTCAACCCCGCCGGACGGAGGCGATCATCCGATATTTTAAAAAAATTCAATAAATTTTCAATAAAGTCAGGTATAATGGAGGTAGGGTAACAGAAGTTACCCGAACCCGCCCGGAGCGGCGCCTATACGGCATATTTTCGTTTCTCGTCCTTGCCTTATGTTTATAAGGCGGCGTCCTCGGCGCGAAAATCTGCTCGTATAATCATCCGCTCGGGGTCGGAGAGTTTTGCCGGAGATGATTTTTGTCCCGGCAAGGCAGTGCCCGAAGCAGGTAGCGGTTCCTACCTGCGAGGGTGATAACGTAGCAGGGGAACCGTTAAACTCCGGAAGTTTGCACGGCAGTGTAAACTTCGTGCGAACAGCAGTATCGGGCAATGACAGCCGACTTTATCTGTTCGCGCAAAACCGGGTTTGGGTAGCTTCTGTTACCCTAAAAGAAAACAGGAGGGCACAGCGATGAAAGTATTGATAGTCGCTCCCGACAGGGATCTGCTCGACAGTCTGCGAGGCCTTCTCATCCTCTGCGGGATGGAGGCGGACGCCGCGCACGACGGCGTCATGGCGATCGAAAAATCGCGCGCAGCATCGTTCGGGGCGGCGCTCGTGGACGCGAAGACGCCGCTGATCCGGGCGGGCGATCTGATAAAGGAACTCGGCGCGTCGGGTATCCCCGCGATCCTTATGACGGAAGACGCGGAGGCGCGCGGCGAGGGGATCCTGAAGTACCCGTTCGCGCCGGAGGAACTGCTCGCCGCGATCGAAAAGACGGCGGGTGAGAAAGGAGATGCGAAAGATGAATAAGGTCAGAAGAAAACTCGTGGTCTCCGCCATGGCGGCGCTTCTGATCCTTCTGACGGCGCTGCTGGCCTTGATAAACGTGATAAACTTCGCCCTCGTCGCCGAGGACGCGGACCGGATAACGGAAACGATCGCGGAAGGCGGAGGCGAGTTCAGGGATATGATGAAAAACGGTGAAGAACCCTTCCCGGGCGGACGGGCGGGACCGATGGGCCCCGATTCTCCCGAGACGCCGTTCACGGCGCGGTTTTTCACGGTCCGGTTCGACAAGAACGGCAAAGCCGAGACGGTCGCTCACAACATCTCCGCGTTCACCGAGGACGAGGCGAAAGAGATCGCCGGAAAGCTGGTCGGTGAAAAGAGGACCGGATGGGTGATGACGACGTACCGGTTCCGCGTTTACAAAAAGAGCGGCGAGACGTACGTCACCGTGATCGATCAGGGCAGGGAACTCACCCCCTCCTACCGTATCCTGACCGTGTCGGTCATCGGGGAGGCGGTCGTCCTGATCCTTGCTCTTGCATTCCTCTCCGCGTTCAGCAGAAAGCTGATAAGACCGGTAGAGGAGGCGGACAGAAAACAGAAGAAATTCATCGGGGAGGCCGAGGCGGCGATCAAAGTACCCCTCACCGTGATCGGCGCGGACGTCGAGATCATCGAGAGGACGTCCGGTCCCACCGACCGCACCGCGTCGATCAGGCGGCAGGTCGTCAGGATGGCGGAAATAACGAAAAGGCTCCGCACGATGTCGCTGATCGAAGGAGAGAGCACGCCTTTCGACCTCACCGCCGCCGTTAAGGACGCGGCGAAAAAGAAAAGAGAGGAGTTCTCTGAACGCGGCGTATCGCTCGACCTCGATATCGCGGAAGGCGTGACGATAAAAGAGGGAGGCGAGGCGGTCTCGCGCGCCGCGGAAGAACTGTTCCGCAACGCCGCGAAATTCGCGAAAAGCCGCGCGTCGGCGACGCTGAAGCGCGACGGGGAACGGGTGACGCTGACCGTCACGAACGACGCGGATCTTCCCGACGGACCCGTCGAGCAGGCGTTCGACCGGTTCGTAAGGTTACCGAACGCCGACGGAGTCGAGGGAGACGGCATAGGCCTGTGCTCCGTGCGCGACGCCGTCCGCGAGGCGGGCGGAAGAGTAAGCGCCGTCTGCTCAGCCGGCGAGTTTACCGTCCGGGCGACGTTCTGAGGGAGGCGGCTGACGTGGTCATAGTTCAGAATCCCGTTACGGTGATGAAACGCTTCGAGCTGAAATACGTTATAAGCCCGGAGCAGGAGGCGCGCTTCCTCGAGGGACTCCGCGGACACATGGGACCCGACGAATACGGGAGGACCTCGATCTTGAGCCTCTATTACGACACTCCGGAATACAGACTCATAAACGCCTCGCTCGAAAAACCGTTTTTCAAGGAAAAGATGAGGCTCCGCTCGTACGGGCTCGCGACGGACGAGTCGCCCGTATTCCTCGAGTTGAAGAGGAAAGCGTACGGGACCGTCTACAAAAGGCGAGTCGGGACGACGCTCCCTCTCGTGAAAAAATTCTTTGCGGGAGAGGGCGAGATATGCGCGGAAGGGCAGATCAACCGCGAGATCACGTATTTCCGCGATCTGTACGGAAATCTCGCTCCCTCGTGCCTGATAATCTGCGAGCGCACGGCGTATTACGAGCCGGGAGGCGACCTGAGGGTCACGGTGGACAACGACCCGAGATACAGGACGGAGGACCTCGACCTCACGGCGTCGATGGAGGGAGAGCCGCTTCTTCCCGACGGATATTCGATCCTCGAGATCAAAGTGCAGGAGGCGGTCCCTCTGTGGCTTGCTCACCTACTCGACAGGGAAGGGATCTACAAAAACAGTTTTTCCAAATACGGAGAAGCATATAAAAGGCAAATGTCAAAAATATCGGCTCCGAAGGCTCCGGTCGCCTGAGCCAGAACGCAAATCAAGGAGGATAACATAATGTTTGATTCGATCTATTCCGGCGCGGTCACGGCGTCCCAGTTCTTCATCATGGCGGCGGCCGCCGTCGTTTCCGGTATCGTATACGCGATAATAATGTCGTTCAGGATCAGGTCGACGAAGAGATTTTTCATCGTCGTCGCTCTCGTTCCCTTCGTCGTCGCAGCGGTCATCACGTTCGTCAACGGCAACATAGGCGCGGGCGTCGCTATAGGCGGGGCGTTCAGTCTGATCCGTTTCCGTTCCGCGCAGGGAAGCGCGGACGAGATCGCCGGCATCCTGATCGCGATGGGTTCCGGTATCGCGTTCGGGATGGGGTATATAGGATACGGGATCCTTATCCTCGTTTTCCTCTCCGTCCTGTTCATGCTCCTGTCCTTCCTCCCCGTGTTCGAGCATAAGAGCATGGCGAAGGACAAGCTGCTCCGCGTCACGATCCCCGAGTCGCTCGAATATCACGACGTTTTCAACGACACGTTCGGTCACTACCTCAGATCGTACGAATGCGTCGGCGTCAAGACGACCGGTATGGGTTCGATGTTCCGCCTCTCCTTCAAGATCCGGATGAAACAGACGGGAGAGGAAAAGGCGTTCATCGACGAGCTGAGGACGAAGAACGGCAATCTCGAGATCGCGATCACTCCCTACGAGGACGTGGTAAACCAGCTTTGATCGGCAGGAGGAAACTCTTATGAAAATTCTTGTCGCTGAAGATGAGAAGAGAATGAACAGAGCGCTTTGCGAGATCCTCCGTCTTGAGAAATACGAGGTCGACGGCGTGTCTGACGGCGAGGCGGCGCTCGAGGCGATCGAGAGCGGCGTCTACGACGTGATCGTCCTCGACGTGATGATGCCGAAACGGAACGGCTTCGACGTTGCCCGCGAGGTAAGACGGCGCGGCGTCAAAACGCCGATCCTCATGCTGACCGCACGTGCGGAGCTTGACGACAAGGTCACGGGACTCGACAGCGGCGCGGACGATTACCTCACGAAGCCCTTCATGACGAAGGAACTGCTCGCGCGGATCCGCGCGCTCTGCCGCAGACAGGTCAACACGCCGGACGGCAGCCTGAAATTCGGAGATATATCGCTCGACGTTCAGGGAGCGAATCTCACCTGTACCGCTACCGGACAGAGCGTCCGTCTCGGTGAAAAGGAGATGCGGATCCTCGAATACATGATCGCGAATCAGGGGCAGGTGCTCTCTCGCGAACAGCTCGCGGTCAAAATATGGGGCTACGAGAGCGACGCCGAGTACAACAACGTCGAGGTCTATATGACTTTCACGAGAAAAAAACTGAACTTCACGGGATCGAAATGCGCGATAAAAGCGGTCCGCGGAGTCGGATACGAATTGAGGTGCGACGATGTTCCGTAAATCGAGGATCAAAATAGTTGCGCTGATAATGGCGTCTCTCGTGCTCTTTCTCGCGCTGACGCTCGGCGTTATCTACGTTTCGAGCCGCCTTTCGGCGGACGCAAAGAACGAGCAGATGCTGAGGCGCTTCGTCGAGAGAGGAAAAGAAGAATTGACCGTCGTCCCCGACGGCGACCGGAACGGAGAACCGCGCGGCGGGGAACCGCCCGAAGGAGAGCCCCCGGACGGATCGCCGGGAAGGGATCGCCGCGGAGAACCCGGCGACGATCTTTTCGGCGCGTCGGCTTTCTATTCCGTTGAATTCGACGCGGCGGGCGAGGTCCTGTCCGTCGACTCCGGCAGAAACGACAGTATAGACGGCGACGAACTCGTCGCGGCGGCGCGCGAGGCGGCCGCCTCGGGCAAAGAGACCGGAAGGACGGGAAGATTTCTCTTCATCGTCGAGAACCGCGGAGACGGGACGTTCGTCGCGTTCATCGACAGCTCGGTGACTGACGACAGTCTGACGACTCTTTTGAGGTACGAACTGATCGTAGGCGGAGCCGCGCTCGTTCTGATCTTCCTGCTGTCGCTTTTCCTCTCGTCGAGGATCATAAAGCCGCTTGAGGAGAACGACAAAAGACAGAAACAGTTCGTATCCGACGCCGGACACGAACTGAAAACGCCGATCTCCGTCATCAGCGCGAATACGGAGATACTTTCCCGCGGGGGCGACAACGAATGGCTCTCGAACATAAGGTACGAGACGGAGCGGATGGGCTCGCTCGTGCGCGATCTGCTCAGGCTCTCACGCGCGGAGAACGCCGAAAGAGTGAGTGAAACGGTCGATCTCTCCCGCCTCGTCGAAGGCGAGGAGCTTCCTTTCGAGACGGTCGCTTTCGAGCGCGGGATCACGATCCAAGCGCAGATCAAAGAAGGCGTTACTGTAGACGGCGATCCGGGTCAGCTGAAACAGCTGACGGCTATACTGATCGACAACGCGATCCGCCACGGGACGGGCGAGAAGATCGCAATTTCGCTCGTCGCGGATCACCGCTCGGCGATCCTTCGCGTCACGAACGACGGCGAGGAGATACCGAAAGAGATCAGAGACCGCCTCTTCGAGCGGTTCTACAGACGCGACGAGGCGCGCGGGGAAGACGACAGTTTCGGTCTCGGTCTCGCGATAGCGAAGGCGATCGCGGAGGCGCACCGCGGGTCGATCGGAGTCGGGTGCCGCGACGGAAAAGTCGAATTCACCGTTACGCTGCCCTTATCTCACGGAAAGAAATGAAAAAAACCGTTCAAACGCTTTCTTTTCTCAAGAAAAAAGCGTAGAATAAAATATATCGACCGGATGAGATCCGGAAAACGGAGGCTGGATATGAACATAACGCTATACGGAGCGGCGAGCGAAAAGGTCGACGCGATCTATAAGGAAGAGGTCGAAAAACTCGGACGCGAGATGGCGCGGCGCGGCCATACCATGGTATTCGGAGGCGGCGCGTCGGGACTCATGGGCGCGGCGGCGCGCGGTATGAGGGCCGAGGGCGGCAGGATAATCGGGATCACTCCCCGGTTCATTCACGAGTTCGAGCCGATATTCGACGACTGCACGGAGCTGATAGACACGAAGACGCTTAGCGAGAGAAAGGACAAGATGGAGTCCCTCGCGGACGCGTTCATCATCGTGCCGGGAGGCATCGGAACGTTCGACGAGTTTTTCCAGATCCTGACTCTGAGATCCCTCGGAAGGAACACGAAACCGATCGTTCTCTTCAACGTCAAGAATTTCTGGGACAACATGCTCTCCGTCGTCGGCTCGGATATGTTCAAGGGATTCATAGGGACCGGCGTCGCCGACTGCTTTACGGTCTGCGAAACGGCGGAGTCGGCGTTCGCCTATCTCGAAGAGAAGGCAGGCAAATAACGCGCTATTGTAAAAACTCTGTTAATTCTCTTAAAAAGCCCCTTTCGGGGGGCTTTTTTGTTGACAAATCGCGCGGAATTTGAGATAATGCTATTTGTGGAAGAATGTGGTTTTATACTATGATCAAGGAGGTGAACGCGGTGATCGAAGTATCGAAAATGGGCTCGGAGCTCGTTTCCGCTCTCGCCGAACATAAACTCTCCTGCGAAGACGTCGCCGTGTTCGCCGCTCTCGATATGGATCTCGACCGCTCCCGCGCGGACGTGTATCTCGTCCTGACCGAAAAGGAACTTCTCGTTCTGACCGGGCAGACGTCGTCCTCGGGCAAGCCGGGAAAGAAATTCACGAAAAAATTCAACGAGACTGACTGCAGAGTCTACGACGCGTCCGAAATAAAGGATCTCGCAATCGAGGAATACGTATCCTCGGCGAGACTGATCTGTTCGTACAAGGGCGATGACACGGTCCTCGCGGCGATGACGAAGACGGCTCTGCGCGACGCGCGGATCTTCGTCAAATACGCCGCGCCTAAGCTCGAGGGGAAAGAAGAAGAGATCGACGAGGATGATTTCCGCGACGACCGCTTCTGCCCGAAGTGCGGACGGCGGTACCCCGACCCGGACAGAAAGATCTGTCCGCACTGCATGGAGAAATCGAAGCTCTACCGCCGCCTTTTCGTCTTCGCGAAGGACTACCGCCGCCATATGGCGCTCGTCCTCTTCGCTCTCGCGCTGACCGCGGCGATGGCCGTCGCCGCGCCGTACGTTTCGACTGAGTTTTTCTACGACCGCGTTCTTTCGAACTCGTCGAACCCGTGGTACGGAAGGATCGTCACGGCGGCTCTGCTCGTGCTCCTTCTCAAATTCGGCAGCCTTGCGGTCGGATCGTTCTCCGGCGTGATCTCCGCACGCGTGACGGCGAAGGTCACCTATCAGCTGAAAAAGACGATCTTCTCCGCGATCGAGCGGCTTTCGATGTCGTTCTTCTCCGCGCGCCAGACGGGCGGGCTGATGAATCAGATAAACAACGACAGCAACGAGATATACTGGTTCTTCATGGACGGCGCGCCGTACTTTATCAAAAACGTGGTGCAGATCGTCGCCGCTCTCGTCATCATGTTCATAATGAACGTGCCTCTCGCGCTCTGCGCGCTCGTCGTGGTACCGCTCTTCGCGCTCACGATCAGGGCTCTGTTCAGGCGTATGAACTCGCTGCACGCGAGGACGTACAGAAGCTCGCGCGCGCTGAACTCCGCGCTCTCCGACGCTCTGACCGGATTCCGCGTCGTCAAGGCGTTCTCGCGTGAGAAAGAGGAGACGGAGCGCTTCGACAGACAGTCGAAACGTCTCGCTCGCGACAGCAGATCGGTAACGTTCTTCAACAACACGGCTTTCCCCGTCGCCACCGTCATAATGTATCTCTCGAACATCATCGTCTGGGGAGTAGGCGGCTGGATGGCGGTCACCGGAGCGTTCGGAATGACGTACGGACGTCTTCTCGCGTTCATCGCGTACTCGAATCTGATGAACGAGCCGATGTTCATGATCGTCGACATGGCGTACTGGTTCTCCGGCTGTACGAACGGACTTCAGCGTCTGTTCGAGATCGCGGACGCCGAACCGGACGTCAGAGAGACGGCGGAACCCGAGACGCTCGGCGGGATGAAGGGCTCGGTGAAATTCGATAACGTCGTCTTCTCGTACGAGAAGGGCAAAAAGGTCATCGACGGCGTGTCGTTTGAGGTCGGCGCGGGCCGCTCGCTCGGCATCGTCGGAAAATCAGGCGCGGGCAAGTCGACGCTTGCGAACCTTCTCATGCGTTTATACGACGTGGACGAAGGAGCGATCTTCATCGACGGCGTCGACGTGAAAAAACTCTCCTTCGACGAGCTGCGCCGCAACGTCGGGATCGTCTCGCAGGAGACGTATCTCTTTGTGGGCTCGATCCGTGACAACATAAGATACGCGTGTCCCGAAGCGACGGACGAGGACGTCGTCAAGGCGGCGAAACTCGCCGGCGCGCACGACTTCATCGTGAAACTGCCCGACGGGTACGACACGATGATCGGTTTCGGATACAAGGATCTCTCCGGAGGCGAACGCCAGCGCGTCTCGATCGCCCGCGCGATCCTGCTCGACCCGAGAATACTGATCCTCGACGAGGCGACCGCGGCGATGGATACCGCGACGGAGCGCAAGATAGGCGAGGCGGTGAACGAACTGTCCCGCGACAGGACCGTGATCATGATAGCGCACCGTCTGTCGACGCTGCGCGACGTCGATTCCCTGATCGTCATCGACGAGGGCAAACTCGTCGAATCGGGCACGCACGAAGAACTGATCCGTTCGAAAGGCAAGTATTTCGATCTGTATAAGCTTCAGCTTGAAGCGCTCAAAAATATAGGAATTACGGAGGAGTGACGAAATGGAAAGCACAAAACTCAAAGACGTGATCTCGATTCAGTATATCACTCCCGAAAACGCGGTTTTTACGGAAAAAGAGGGGTTTATTGCCCTAAAATTCAAAACGTCGGACGGCGAGGAGAAGGACTACCCGCGCGTGAAACTGCAGCGCAACTTCCCGAACGAGACGCCCGAGGAGTTCGTTTCCGTCCTCAACAAAGACGACGAGGAGATCGCCGTGATACGAAGCGTCGCGGAACTCGACGAGGCGACGGCGGGAATGATCCGGCGAGAACTCGCGCGCAAATATTTCGTTTTTAAGATAAGAAAGATCCTCTCGGTCAATCAGAAATTCGGCTATTCCCAGTGGAAAGTCCTGACCGACGAGGGAGAAAAGGAATTCACCGTCCGCGACACTTACAGGAATTTCAGAAAGATCGACGCGGACCGCGCGACGGTGTCGGACGTCGACGGAAACAGGTACGAGATGTCTCTCACGGGGCTCGACAGACCGAGCATGAAAAAGATAGAACTGTATATCTGAGGAAATGAAGAAGAAGAAGAAAACGGGACGAACCGGAAAAACGCCGGCGCAGCTTTTGAAGACGCTGCCGGAGGGGTCGGTCTCGGGCGAGCTCATTACTGCTTTCGCCTACGATCTCGATCTCGACGGCGCGGCGGTCGACGGCGCGGCGGTCATAACGGAGGACGGCGTTTTCGCCTTTGAGGGCGGGACCCCCGTCCGTTCCGTGCTGCTTTCCGACGCGGAGGAGTTCGAGTATCACCCGCTCGTCGGCGCGTGCGAGATGTGCGCCGAGACGGAAAGCGGTCCCGTCGTGATCTGCCGATCGTCGTGTACGCACGCCGACGCGATGGCTAAGGCGACCCGCCGTCTGACGCGGTACCGCGATACGGGCAATATCGCTCCCGCCGAGGGCGACGCGCCTCGCGTCTGCCCGAAGTGCGGGCGGCGGCTGCGCCCGGGGATGAACACGTGCATCAGGTGTGCGAGCCGTTCGTCGCTTATCAAGCGGACGCTCAAACTCGCCCTGCCGTATAAAAAATGGCTTATAATTTCTGTGATCCTGTATTTCGTCATATTCGCGGTGACCCTTGCGGGACCGTACGTGAACCGCCTGCTCGTCGACGGATATATCGACAGCGAGACGGCGAGAGCGGCGGTGCTCGCGGGCGACGGAGGAGCCGTCTTCCGCGGCTTCTGTCTCACCGTCCTTCTGATGGCGGGACTCGGACTTTCTTCGTATCTGTTCCAGTCGCTCCGCAACCTCTCCGTTATGGAGGCGGGCTGCGGCCTGATCGTCGATCTTCGCAGGATGGTGTTCGACAAGATAGAAAAGATGTCCGTCAAGACGCTATCGCGCCGGACCTCGGGTGAACTGATGCGATCGGTCACTTGGGACACGGCGATGATCGAGCGCTTCATCACGAACGAAGTTCCGGGTCTGATACAGCAGCTTGTCCTTCTCGTCGCGGTGACGGTTATCATTTGTCTCAAGGATCCGCTGCTCGCCCTTCTGGTCATCGTTCCCGTCCCCCTCTGCCTTCTCATCGGCGTGAAAGTCATGAAGAAGTTCAGAAAGATGTACGACAAACAGTGGCGCGCCGGTTCGTTCTCCGGCTCCGTCCTTCACGACATCTTCTCGGGTATCCGCGTCGTCAAGGCGTACAGGACCGAGAGGAAGGAAGAGGCGCGGTACGACGACGCTATCACGAAAGAGCGCGATATAGAGATGAAAAACGAGATGATCTTCAACCTCATCGACCCGATCTTCACGTTCGTGCTCAATCTCGGAACGGTCCTGCTCCTTCTTTACACCGGCTCGAAGATCCTGTCCGGCGCGATGACGCTCGGCGAGGTCATGATGTACACCTCGTACGCGACGCTGCTCTACGGTCCTCTCGGATGGATGGTCCGTCTGCCGAGGATGCTCTCGCGAACGATCACCTCGCTCGTGAAGATATACGATATCGTCGACGAACGCGAGGACGTCCCGGACGCCGAAACGGCGAAAGAGATCGCCGTGACCGGAGAGGTCGAGTTCGACAACGTGTCGTTCGGTTACGACGAGGGCGTCGACGTTCTTAAAGGGATATCACTCAAAGTGAAGCCCGGAGAGATGGTCGGCATCGTCGGCAGATCGGGCGCCGGAAAGTCGACGATGATAAATCTGCTCATGCGTCTTTACGATCCGGGCGGGGGGAGGATCACGATCGACGGGGTCGACCTGCGCGATCTGTCTCAGCACTCCCTGCGCTCGCAGATGGGCGTCGTTCTTCAGGAGACGTTCCTCTTCCACGGCACGGTCTACGACAATATCGCGTACGCCTCGCCGGGCGCCTCGCGGGAGGCGGTAATAACTGCGGCGAAAGCGGCGGGAGCGCACGGCTTCATCGTGAAACTCACCGACGGCTACGACACCGTAATAGGCGAGAAAGGACACACGCTCTCCGGCGGCGAACGACAGCGCGTGGCGATAGCGCGCGCTCTGCTCCACGACCCGAAGATACTGATCCTCGACGAGGCGACCTCGTCGCTCGACACGGAGACGGAGCACGATATTCAGGAGACGCTCGCCCGCCTCACGGCGGACCGCACGACGTTCGCGATAGCGCACCGCCTGTCGACGCTCCGCAACGCCACGTTCCTGATCGTCCTCGACAAAGGAAAACTCGTCGAGTCGGGAACGCACGAAGAACTGATGAGACAGGGCGGCATCTACCACGGACTCGTCATGGCACAGCGTCAAATGTCGAAGATGAAGAAAGAATAAAGAATAAAGATCAGGGGACGGTTTTCCGTCCCCTGTCCGTTATTCTACGTTCTTGTTTTCTCTGTAACCTCTCCAGACGTTTTCGAAGAAACCGTCTTCCGGAGGTATTTTTCTTACCGGCCGCCACCAGACGGCGAAGTTTTCGCCGCGCATCTCGACGGTCTGGACGGAACCCCTCAGCTTTACGTTCTCGGGGCTCATACGGAAGATCTCTTCAAGGCCTTCCCGGAGTTCGCCGTCGGGGTCGGTGTAAAGCGCGGAACCGCGCGATCCGCCGGACCGCGCCGCGTAGTCGATCATCGCGGTGAGAACGGCGCGCTGGGTGATCAGCACGTCGAGCAGAGCTGAATACTTCGCTGTTCCGTCCGCGCCTTTGAAAGACGCGGCGCGGACGGTTTTCTCGTCCTCTTCGGCGGCGAGGAGCGCCGCCTTCATTTTATCCGCGTCCCTTATCGCTCCGGCGCAGTCGCTCATGCGGCGGCGAGCGTTTTTTATCATCGCTTCCGCGTCGGCTGCGGGCGAGTCTTTTTCCGCAAGGGAAGCGTATGTGCTTTCTGCTTTTTCGACAATTGCAGAAAACTCTTCGTCCGGACACGGCTCGCCGCCTTTAACGGATATATATTCCGTCGCTCGGATCGCGCCGACCTGACCCGCGTTCAGAGCGGAGCCGCCGGGTCTTCTCACCCCGTGCGTTCCGGCGCATTCGCCGATAGCGTAAAGGCCCGGCACGCTCGTGCGCCAGCGTCCGTCGACGGCGATCCCGCCGTTGTGGTGCTGCGCGCAGAGCGCGATCCCGAGCGGTTCGCGCCTCAGATCGACGCCCCGCTTTGCGTAAAAGTCGAGCGCAGGGGCGTTCATTTTTTCAAGCCGTTCCCACGGGGTCGGCAGGTAAGCCTCCGCCCCCGCGAGGTAATTCCTCGCCTCGTCCGGCAGGATATCCGGGTCGATCGCTGTGAGACCGAACGGGTTTTTCGTATAGTCGAGATAGACTTTTCGCCCTCTCAGCACGGTCTCGCGGTATACGGCGATATCGACGATCGAGGAACCGCTCTTCACTCGTCCGGAGTCGAACGGCCACTGATAACCTTTGAGGAACAGGACGCCGAGCGCCTCGCCCGGGTCCCGTATTATATCCGTCAGGAATTCTCTCTCCGTGCCGTCCGCGTCACGCGAGAAAAGGCGCGGGAGGACCTGAAAATACGTTCCCGATACGTTCCACCGCGGAGCGACCGAGGAGAGGCCGAACTGCCACTCGGTGAGGTTCGACAGCTGCGCTCCCGCGAGGATCGCGAGCGAGGTCGATCCGGTCTGGCTCTCCGGGTAGACCGAATCGGCGTAAATGCCCGCCGGTCCGCCTGTCGCGAGGATCACGTCGGGCGCGCGGAAAGCGGCGAGTTCTCCGGTTTTGAGATCAAGAGCGAGGACGCCTGCCGCTCGTCTGCCGGATTTCAGTATTTCAAGGACTCGGAAACCGTCGAAAACGTCGACGGGCAGTTCGCGAAGACGGCCCTCGAGCGCCTCCGTCATAAAGCGAGAGGTAAGCGGACCCGCGCTCGCAGCGCGCGCCCGCGGATCGTGATCCGTCTTGTACCCCACGTACTCTCCGTACGCGTTGTGGGGAAACGGAACGCCGAGCGTGACAAGATCACAGAACGCGCGCACCGACAGAGCCGCTTCCGACAGAGCGCAGTCGCCGTCGACGGCGCCGCCTGCGAACAGATCGTCCGCCATCGCGCGCGGGCTGTCGGGCTCGGAGCCCGACAGACTCATTTTGTAGTAAGTCTGTTTGTCGCTCCCCGTGTTCCGCGAGGTACCGAGCGCCATCCCCTCCGTCAGAAGGGCCGTGCGGACGCCCGCTTCGGCGAGTCTGACCGCGGCGGCGAGCCCCGCGCATCCCGATCCCGCGACCAGAGCGGAATATGAATTGAACTCTTTCATCAAAGCCTCCGGATGTGGAATCCGCCGTCCACGTCGACGGACTGACCCGTCACGTAGGGAAGGGAACCGTCGGCGAGCGCGAGCATCGCCGCAGCGACGTCCTCGGGCCTTCCCCATCGCGCGACGGGAAGGAGCCCTTCGCCTATCAGTTTGTCGTATTTGTCCTTCACCGCACCGGTCATCCCGGTCATGATGATGCCCGGGCGCACTTCGTTGACGGCGATGCCGTATTCCGCGAGGCGATCGGCGAAGAGGGACGTTATCATCGAGACGCCCGCTTTGGAGATGCAGTATTCGCCGCGCGACGTACTGCTCGTGTACGCGGACATCGAGGACACGTTGACGATCGCGCCGCCGCGCCCCGCTTTTATCATTTCGTTCGCGACCGACTGCGTCAGAAAGAAGGTGCCCTTCGTGTTGATCCCCATGACGAAGTCGTAGCTTTCCTCGGTCATCTCGAGGATATCGCGTCTGACCTTCGGCGCGACGCCCGCCACGTTCAGCAGAACGTCGACGGAGCCGTGCTTTTCAAGCGCGAGGGCGAGGAAAGCCGCTCTGTCCTCACGCGAGGAGAGATCGCCTCTGAAATAGGTGAAATCCCCCTCGAATTCCGGGCTTTTTTCAACCACGTCCATTCCGACGACGGTGAATCCGTTTTTCAAAAACAGTCCGGCGCACGCGCCGCCTATCCCTCCGGCGACTCCCGTTATCATTGCGGTCTTCATTGTTCAGTCCTCCACACAAAACTTCCTGTATATCGGGAGATATACCTCTTTATCTCTTAACACGCACCCGGGCGTTCCGCCCGGCTTTCTCATGATTTCCGTGCATTTAGAACAGCACATACACAGTTTTTCTTTTTTCATCGCCCCGTTTTTGAGGATATCCGAGGCGAGATCCGGATACGCTATCGCCTCTCTTCCGAATCCGCAGAGATCGAACGATCCGTTCGCCGTAAACGCCGCGGCGACGTTCGGCGCCGCCGCTCCGAGGAACGAAAAGCCGGACGCGGCGACCGCGGCGGAAGGAGCCGCCCGTTTAACGGTCTCCGCCCCGGACAGCAGCCGCGCGACGCCGTCGAGCGGAGACTCCGGCGGATCGTACGCTCCCTGCGCGAACGGTCTGTTGACGTGCGGGTTGAAGTACGGGTTCCCCATCGTGACGTTGATCAGCGACACGCCGCGAGCGGCGAGCTCGCGCGCGAGTTTTTCGGGTTCCGCGGGGTCGAACGATCCGTCGGGAGCCGAGCCGAACCCGTTCGGGATCTCCGCTCCGTCGTATACGTTCAGACGAGTCGCGACGGCGAATCCGTCGCGGCACGCAGCGCGGGCGCCCGAGACCGCGTCGAGAAGAAGACGCGTTCTGTTTTCAAACCGGCCGCCGTATTTTCCGTCGCGCTCACGCGCCGAGAGAAGCTCGGACAGCAGATATCTGTGGCAGCATTTCACGTCGACGCCGTCGAACCCCGTCTTTTCGGCGAGCTTCGCCGAGCGGACGATCGCTTCCCCGACCCGGTCGAGATATCCGTCGCCGACGACGGTGACCGGGACGCCGTTCTTTTCGAGAGCGGGACAGCGTTGCGGAACGAGAGGCGCGGGGGTCCCGTCCGGCTTCGAATACCGTCCGGAGTGCGTCGCCTGCATTATGACGAGCGGCTCGGGATTTCCCGATCTCACCGCCGTTTCCTTTATTTTTTCGACGAGGCGCGAGAAGGAACCGGCGTTTTCCTCCGTCAGCATCAGCTGACGCGGATTCGCTCGACCTTCCCGCATTACGGCGACAGCTTCAAACCATATGATACCCGGTCCGCCCGCGGCGAAACGCAGATAACGTCTGACGGTCAGCTCGCCGGGGGATCCGTCCGGCTCCCCGTCGCATCCCTCCATCGGCTGATATAAGATCCGCGACGGCGCAGTGAGCGGCCCGACGGCGACGGCGTCGCCGAGAACGCGGACGTCCTCCGAAAAGGGAAGCGGCGCCCCGCCCGGGTCCGCGCGCAGAAAATCTTCTTTCGTAAAAAACGGTCTCATTCGTCTCATCCTCGCGTTGTTCTTTCAAGTAAATCTTACATTTAGAGGGAAGATTTGTCAAGTCCCCGGAGATACGCGGGAAACGCGGCCTCGGCGGCTCCCGCCGGGGCGAAAAAAATCTTGACAAAGCGCGTTCCGTATGGTATAAAGTAATATGGACAATAGTCCGGACGGAACACGAGGGACAACGCTCCGGGCACAAATTATAATTATGAGGTGCAACATGAAAAAGATTATTGCCATAGCGATCGCCGCGATTATGACGGTAGCTCTGCTCACAGTCGCGGTCGGCGCGCAGTCGCAGGCGATGAACGGAACCGGATGGGATCCGAACAACATCGTGAGCGTCAAGAAGGCGGATCCGAACAACGTCGTCAAGGACGGCGTCATCAACTCGAACGAGTATGAAAAATTCGAGGTCGACCTCTCCGAGGAAAGCAGCCCCCTGCACGTCACGTTCATTACCGGCGACGACATGATCCTCGGACTCGACATGATGAAGACGATGGAATACTACTTCTCCTGGGATGAAGTTCACGGTATCAACATAGCCATCAGGAACAAGCCCGCGGAGATCCAGCAGCTCCTCGACATCAAGGAAGGCGACAAGCCCGAGGACGATTTCTGCCAGAACGTCGCGTGGGGCATCAGCGCCAATACCGACAACGAAGCCAGCCCGTCCCTTTATTTCGCTCTCGGTAAGAGAACGGACGACGGCAGATACCTTGAAGGTCACTGGAACCAGCTCGGCGCGCAGGGTTACTACAACCCGACCGAGCTTCAGGACTATATCATCAATTACGACTACGGCACCGGCTACTGCACCATCGAGTGGTCCATTCCGCTCAACAACTTCCTGACGGCGGGCGGCGGAGCAGGCTCCACGATCGAGTTCACCCTCTGGGCAAACGCCGGAACGAACACCGTACCCGATTTCTCGACCGCATACGGCATAGTGCTCGGCGATTTCGGATTTATGGTCAACCAGAAAGCGATGCACAACAACGTCACGTATCTGCTCACCTCGGATGAGCTTCCGAACGGCGGCGGAGAAGTCATTCCTCCGGATGACGGCGGAAATAACAACGGCGGCGGTCAGAACACCGACGGCGGAAATAACAACGGCGGCGGCCAGAACAACGGCGGTCAGAACACCGACGGCGGTCAGAACACCGACGGCGGTCAGAACACCGACGGCGGAAATAACAACGGCGGCGGTCAGAGCAACGGAACCGCTCCGAGGACCGGCGACCCGATGATCATCATGGCGGCAGTCGCGGCGGCTTCAGCCGCGGGCGCTTTCATCGTTCGCAAAAAGAGACACTGAGTGAATAAAAAAATCGGACCGTCCCCTCGGCGGTCCGATTTCTACTGTTGACAAGCGCGACGATTTATGATATAAAGAAAAAAGATAAATACGCGTATTCGCGCCGATTTGGAGGATCATTGACATGAAAAAAATTCTTGCGATCATTCTCACCGTTTTGTTTATCTTCACGCTCACCGCGCTCCCGTCGCTCGCAGCTTCGATCAGGGTCGACGACACTCCGGTGACTCTCACCGTTAAGCGCGCCGATCCGAACTGCATCGTCAAGGACGGCGTGATCAGCGAAGGAGAGTATGAGAGATTTTACGTCAGCGTCGATCCCGACGAATCTCCGCTCAACAGGAATTTCTGGTCGAGTGAAGACCTCGACGACGCGGAGGAAATGCTCCCGACCATGGAGTACTATTTCTCCTGGGACGACGTTCACGGTTTCAACTTCGCGGTCAGGAACAAACCGGTCGAGCTGAAGCAGATCATCCCCGCGGGAACGGGCGATCCGCCGGAGGACGGCTTCAACAAGAACGTGGCTTATACCTTCGTCGCGGACCAGGGACCGAAACTCGGCAAACTCGCCGACACGCTCTTCTACTACGCGGTATGCAAGCGTACCGACACTGGCGAGTATGAAGAGGGTCACTACAACCAGCTCGGTCTCAAAGGAAACTATAACCCGACCGAGGGCGTCGACTACGTGATCTCTTATTCGAGCGACGGATATTCCACCATCGAGTGGTCCGTTCCGTTCGACAACTTCGTAGAAGGCGCTGCCGCGCCCGGCACCGTGTTCTACTTCTCGATCGGCGCGCAGGGCGGCCGCAGCGAGACCGCCGCGGGTGAAAGAAGTTACGCTATCGCGCTCGGCGACTGGTCGTGGCTCGTCGCGGCGAAGTCTTCCAAGAGCCACGTGACCGCAACTCTGTCCGACGAGCTGATCCCGGCTCCCGTCGATCCCGCTCCGCAGCCCGTTCCCGACGATCCGACTCCGACTCCTGCGGATCCCGACAATCCGAACCCGACTCCTGCGGATCCCGGAAATCCGAACCCGGCTCCCGCGGATCCCGACAACCCGAACCCGACTCCCGCGGATCCCGGCAATCCGAACCAGACCCGCGCTCCGAGGACCGGCGACCCGATGATCGTCATGGCGGCAGTCGCGGCAGTTTCCGCCGCAGGCGCCTTCATCATCCGCAAACGCCGCGGATAATTATTCCGGTCAAACTCAATAACCTGACCCGGCCGCGTTTTCGCGGTCGGGTTTTTTATCAAAACGTATTTGTAACATCTGCACAAAAAACCGTTCGGTTTTTTGACGGATAAACGCGCCGTTTCGTTGTTTTCCCATATTGAAAAAAAATATAGTTTAGTATATAATTATAAGGAGGTCGTCTCGGCATCGGGACGTTCTTTGAGATAAAATTAAGTTTACATACAAGGAGTTTCAAATGGCAGACTATACCGCTGACAAGATCAGAAACATCGCCTTCCTGGGCCACGGCGGCTCGGGTAAGACCTCCCTCGCGGAGGCGATGCTGTACCTTTCGAAGGGCAGCGACAGACTCGGTAAGGTCACCGACGGAAACACCGTCTGCGACTACGATCCCGAGGAGATCAAGAGAGGGTTCTCCCTCACGCTCGCGATCGCTCCCGTCGAATGGGAGAAAGTAAAGATCAATATCATCGACACCCCCGGATACCTCGATTTCGCCGGCGAGGCGATCGAAGCTGTCCGCGTCGCCGACGCGTCCGTTATCGTAGTCGACGGCAAGGCGGGTCTCGAGGTCGGAGCCGAGCTCGGTTGGGAATACTCCGACGACGAGGGCATCTCCCGCGCGATCTTCGTCAACAAGTGCGACGATCCCGATTTCGATTTCGGCAGAGTCTTCAGCGAACTGAGAGATACGTTCGGCACCTCCGTGTGCCCCGTGTTCATCCCGTTCAAAAACGGCAATGAAGTCGTAATGGTCGACCTCATCGAGATGCAGGCGTTCAAGTACGACGACAAGGGCAACCGCACCGCCGCGGAGATGACCGACGCGATGAAGTCCGACGCCGAGAAATACAAAGAGGCGTTCAACGAGGCGATCGCCGAGACGTCCGAGGAGCTTCTCGAGAAGTACTTCGGCGGCGAGGAGATCACCAAGGCCGAGGCGATCGGAGCTCTGAACCACGGTATCACCACCGGTTCGATCGTTCCCGTTTACTGCGGTTCCGCCGCGAAGTTCTGGGGCGTCCGCGCTCTGCTCGACGCGATCGCGCACGCGTTCCCGAGTTTCATCGACAAGGGTCAGGAGACCGTCATCGACGGAGACGGCGTAAAGAAGATCGACGTCGATCCGAACGGTCCGACCTCACTGTTCGTCTTCAAGACGATCGCCGACCCGTTCGTCGGCAAGATGAGCATCTTCAAGGTCATGTCCGGCACGGTCAAGAGAGACGACACTCTCAAGGACCTCAAGACGGGCAGCAGCGTCAAGATGGCTCACATCTACACGATCAAGGGCAAGAAGCAGACCGAAGTCGAAGCGCTCCACTGCGGCGACATCGGCGTCGTGACCAAGATCGCGGACATCAACACCAACGACACGCTTTCCGCTTCCGGAAGCGTCGAATACAAGAAGATCGTCTTCCCGCATCCTTACATGGTGAAGGCGCTTCTCCCCGCCGCGAAAGGCGACGAGGACAAGATCTCTCAGGGCGTCGCGAGACTGCTCGAGGAGGACCCGACCCTCGTATACGAGAACAACGCCGAGACGAAGCAGATGACGATCGCCGGTATGGGCGACATCCACCTCGACGTCGTCGTGTCGAAGCTGAAGAACAGATACTCGACCTCCGTCGTTCTGGAGACCCCGCGCCTCGCTTACAGAGAGACGATCAAGGGTTCCTCCGACGTCGAAGGAAAGCACAAGAAGCAGTCCGGCGGTTCCGGTCAGTACGGTCACGTCAAGATGAGATTCTCCCACGGCGAGGCCGAAGGACTCACCTTCACGCAGTCGGTCGTCGGCGGCAACGTGCCGAAGGGCTACTATCCCGCCGTTGAAAAGGGACTTCTCGAGGCGATGCAGAAGGGCGTTCTCGCCGGATATCCGGTCGTCAACCTCGCAGCCGACCTCTACGACGGTTCGTATCACCCCGTCGACTCCAACGAGATCTCGTTCAAGCTCGCGGCAAAACTCGCGTACAAAGCAGGTCTTCCGCTCGCAAACCCGATCATCCTCGAGCCGATCGGTTCTCTCAAAGTCACGATCCCGGACGCTCTCGTCGGCGACGCTATCGGCGACCTGAACAAGAGACGCGGCCGCGTTCTCGGTATGAACCCGCACGAGAAGAAGAAGGGCTACACCGTCATCGAGGCGGACGTCCCCGCGGCTGAAATGGCCGACTACACGATCTCCCTTCGCGCCATGTCTCAGGGCAGAGGCCGCTTCGACTTCACGGTCGACAGATACGAGGAAGCTCCCGCGAACGTCGCTCAGAAGATCATCGCAGAGGCGAAGGTCGAAGAATAATCGAATTAAAACCAAGAACAGCCGCCGTCAACCGGCGGCTGTTTTAGGAGGTAACGATATGCATATAACCGACAGATTTCACGACAGTAAATGGGGAGTTCTGACTCACTATCTCTCGTTCGTACAGAACAAGGCGGGCGACCTTCACAATCAGGGCGTCGGCGAGACCCCGTGGGACGAGTGCGTCGACAACGTCGACGTCGAACTGATCGCCGATACCGTCGCCTCGACGGGCGCGAGCTATCTTTTCTTCACGATGGAGCAAGGTACCCGCTACATCATCGCGCCTAACAGGACGTACGACGAGATCGTCGGAGGCGGAGAGAATACCGGGCCGTCGAAGCGCGATCTGGTGCTCGATCTGCACAAAGCGCTTTCAAAGCGCGGCGTTGATCTTTATCTGTACTTTACCGGCAGCGGACCGGCGGACGACCCGGAACACGGACCGAAGTTCGGTTTTTCGTGCGGCGAGGGCGAGGTCGTCACGCGCCCGTTCGTCGAGAAGTGGGCGGCGGTGCTTGAAGAGTACTCCCGCCGTTACGGCGACAAGGTCAAGGGCTGGTGGATCGACGGATGCTACCGCGAGATGTTCGGCTTCACCGACGAACTGCTCGATCTGCTCTACCGGGCTGCGAAGGCGGGGAATAAAAACGCGATCGTCGCGCTCAACGAGGGCGTCGACATCAGATACCGTAAGACGTACGCCAACGAGGAGTTCACCTGCGGCGAGTTCGACCACCCGACGGGAATCCCCGAGGGCCGCTTCGTCGACGGAGCGCAGGCGCATATGCTCGTGCCCGTGGGACCCGTATGGGGCGCGCCCGGACTGCAGAGGGACGGGGAATTTCTCCGCCACTTCACGAAGTGCGTGAACCTTATGGGCGGAGTCGTGACGTACGATATCGCGATTTACCGCGACGGGTCGTTCGATCCCGAGCAGATCGAGGCGCTCAAAGAGATTAATGCTTGACAACGGCGCCGGGAAGCGGTATTATTATCTATTATTGATTATCCTTTGAAAGGGGGAGAATATTATGAGGAAAACACCGGCGGAGGGGATGAATGATTTTCTCCCCGAAGATGTCGAACTTCGCGATATGATGACTGAAAAGATCGTAGAAGTATACAGATCTTTCGGTTTTACTAAGATTTCCACTCCGGCAATCGAGGTCATCGAAAACCTTGAAAACAGCGACGGGGGCGACAATTTGCGCCTTATTTTCAAAATTCAGAAAAGAGGAGATAAACTTCAAAAAGCGATAGCGCAAGGAGAATACAGTAATTTATGCGATCTCGGATTGAGATACGACCTGACGCTGCCGCTCGCCCGCTACTGGGCGAACAACAGGGCGTTTCTTCCTGATCCTTTTAAGTGCATACAGATCGGTATGGCTTACAGGGCCGAGCGACCGCAGAAAGGGCGCTCACGCGAGTTCGTCCAGTGCGACGTCGACGTGATCGGCTCCGATTCGCTCGACTCGGAAGTCGAGCTCATCACCGTCACGGCGCGCGCTTTGATGGGGCTCGGTATCGGACCGTTTACTGTTAGGGTCAACGACAGACGGATCCTCCGAGACGTGATCAAGTCGTGCGGATTCGCCGAGGACTGCTGTTCGTCCGTCGCCGTGACCGTTGACAAACTCGATAAAATCGGAGAGGACGGCGTTCGCGACGAACTGACGGGGAAAGGTTACCCCGTAGAGTGCGTGGGAAAACTTCTTAACACGCTCAGCGGATGTCAAAACGACGATGGTTTTATCAGACAATACTCTGATTCAGCTGTATCATTAGGTTTTTGCGAGATGATTAGTCGCGCTAGAGAACTCGCGAAAAACAACTATCAAATCGTTTTTGATCCGAAACTAGTTAGGGGACAGGGATATTATACTGGCGCCGTATTTGAGATTGAAAGTAAAGAGTTTGGCGGAACTGTTGCCGGAGGAGGCAGATACGACGGCCTTATTAGCAGATTTACAGGGGAAAACATACCTGCGGTCGGCTTTTCTATAGGATTCGAGCGAATTTACTCGATTCTCAAAGAGGCGGGACGTCGTGCGGGCAGAAAGAAAAAAGCTGCGGTCTTATACGATGACGGTGAGATCGTCGAAGCAATGGAATTCGCCGATACGAAGAGAAAAGAATATGATGTAGCACTCATACGGAAGAAAAAGAAATTCTTAAAGCAGGTTGAAGCGCTAAAAAAGCAAGGATTTGTTATTTTCCATCGCCGTAATAGATTAGGTGTTTTTGAGTATCTCGTTGAGAATTGGAATAACAACGAAAAGGAAGTTTGAGTTATGAAGTGGACGTCAGTAACGGATCTTCGCGAGAAATATCTTTCGTTTTTTGAATCGAAGGGGCATCTTCGTTTACCCTCGTTCTCCCTCGTACCCGAGGGGGACAAGTCGCTTTTGCTCATCAACGCCGGGATGGCGCCCCTGAAGAAATTTTTCACAGGCGAGGCGGAGCCGCCGCGTCACAGAGTCACCACCTGCCAGAAGTGTATGAGGATGCTCGACATCGACAGCGTCGGTATCACGGCGCGCCACGGCACGTTTTTCGAGATGCTCGGAAACTTCTCGTTCGGCGACTATTTCAAGAAAGAGGCGATCCCGTGGGCGTGGGAATTCCTGACGGACGTGCTCGGAATGCCGGCGGAGTTGCTTTATCCGTCCGTTTACGAGGAGGACGACGAGGCGTTCGACATCTGGAACAAGACGATCGGCGTCCCCGCGGAGCGGATCACCCGCCTCGGGAAAGCGGACAACTTCTGGGAGCACGGCTCGGGTCCCTGCGGCCCCTGCTCGGAGATATATTTCGACCGCGGCGAGAAATACGGATGCGGCAAACCCGACTCCCGTCCCGGCTGCGACTGCGACCGTTTTATGGAGATCTGGAACAACGTCTTCACGCAGTTCAACAGCGACGGGGCGGGCAACTACACCGAACTCGCCAAGAAGAACATCGACACCGGAATGGGTCTCGAGCGTCTCGCCTGCGTCATGCAGGGCGTCGATAATATGTTCGAGATCGACTCGATCAGAAAGATCCTCGATCACGTCGTCGCGCTATCCGGCAAGGCGTACGGAAAAGAACACAAATTCGACGTGTCGATCCGCGTTATAACCGACCACATAAGAGGGACCGTCTTCCTCATCTCCGACGGCGTCAGTCCGTCCAACGAGGGCAGAGGATACGTCCTGCGCCGCCTCATGCGCCGCGCGATCGCGCACGGCAAGCTTCTCGGGATCGACAAGCCGTTCCTCACGGAGCTTGCAGACACGGTCATCGCAGAGAACGGCGCGGGTTATCCCGAACTAATCGAAAAACAGTCTTTCATCAAGAAGGTCATCTCCGTCGAGGAGGAGAGGTTCAACTCCACGATCGACGCGGGTCTCTCGAAACTCTCGAGCATCATCGCCGACGTTAAGGCGAAGGGCGGCGATACCGTCCCCGGAGAGGACGCTTTCCGTCTTTACGACACGTTCGGCTTCCCGCTCGACATGACGGTCGACGGCGCGAAGGACGCCGGCCTTTCGGTGGACGCGGACAGATTCCGCGAACTGATGAAAGAACAGAAAGAGCGCGCCCGCGCGGCACGCGGAAACATCTCGGGATGGTCCGCCGCCTCGATGACCGCGCTCGAAGGGATGGAAAAGACCGTATTCACCGGCTACGGCGAATATGAGACCGAGGCGAAAGTCGCCGCCCTCGTCACGGACGACGAAGCCGTCAGTTCCGTCACCGAGGGTTCCTGCACCGTCATTCTCGACCGCTCGCCTTTCTACGGCGAAATGGGCGGTCAGGTCGGCGACCGCGGCGTGATAGTTTCATCCTCCTGCCGCCTCACCGTCAACGATACGAAGATCAGGGACGGCGTGATCCTTCACCTCTGCACGCTCGAAGAGGGCGTACTTAAAACCGGCGATACCGTAACTGCGAAGATCGACGGAGATCTGCGCGACGCGATAAAGAGAAATCACTCCTCGTGCCATCTGCTTCAGGCGGCGCTCCGCCGGGTCCTCGGCGATCACGTCGGGCAGGCGGGTTCGTACGTCGACGGCGACAGGGTCAGGTTTGACTTCACCCATTTCGCCGCGATGACGTCCGAAGAGATAGAAAAGACCGAAGCGCTCGTCAACGGCGCGATCCTGTCGGGTCTGCCCGTCACGACGACCGAGTGCTCGATCGATGAAGCGAAGAAGATGGGCGCGATGGCGCTCTTCGGAGAGAAATACGGAGACGTCGTCCGCGTCGTCAGCATGGGCGACTTCTCGTCCGAGCTCTGCGGCGGAACGCACGTCGACAACACGGCGCGCGTCGGCCTCTTCAGGATCGTATCCGAATCGTCCGTCGCCGCGGGCGTCCGCAGGATCGAGGGCGTCACCGGATTCGGCGTTCTCGCCCTGATGAAGGAGCGCGAGGACCTGATAAAAGAATCCGCCGCGGCTCTGAAAGTCAACAATCCCGCCGATATCCCGGGCAGAGCGGCGTCGCTCTTGCACGAGCTGTCCGAAACGAGACGCGAGGCGGAAGCGCTTTCGTCGAAACTCGCGGGCGGCAAGGCGGACGGTCTGCTCGGTTCCGCCGTTCCCGTCGGAGCGGTGAAACTCATCACCGCCGATCTCGGCGGCGAGAAGATGGACGCCGTACGTTCGCTCGGCGACACGCTGCGCGACAAGGACCCGAAGATCGTCGCGGTCTTCGCAATCCATTCTGACGGCAAACTGAACTTCACCGCGGTCTGCGGCACCGACGCCGTCGCGGCGGGCGCCCACGCGGGCAACCTGCTGCGCGAGGTCTCCGCGATAACCGGAGGCAGAGGCGGCGGAAGACCGGACAGCGCGTCTTCCGGCGGACAGGATATTTCCAAGATCGGCGAGGCGCTCGCCGCCGCCGAAGGTATCCTGAAAGGTATGCTGAAATAAAAGAAAAAAAGCGGTCGGACTCATGCCCGACCGCTTATGTCGCTCTTGTTTTTTTGATCGGATGTGTGATATAATGATTTTGAACAATATAGGGAGAGGCATTTTAATTATGAAAAAAGTCGTTTCTTTACTCATCGTCCTCGTTATGATCTCCGCGGCGATTCCCGCGGCGGCGGGCGGCGGTTCCTTCCGCGACGTGTCCCCGCTCGACTGGAGCTGCGAGTACATCGACTACGCCGTCGGGCACGGCTATCTCAAAGGCGTCGGAGGCGGATATTTCGATCCGCAGGGAACGACGACGCGCGCTATGGTCGTCACCGTTCTGTGGCGTATGGAAGGCTCGCCCGATACGGCGTACCGGGCCGATTTCGGGGACGTACCCGCGAACGAGTGGTACTCGGTCCCCGTGATCTGGGCGAAGGACGCGGGCGTAGTGCTCGGCGTTTCCGCGACGAGTTTCGACCCGGACGGCGTTATCACCCGCGAACAGCTCGCGACGATGTTCTACCGCTATTCCGGCTTCAAGGCCTACGGAGTGACGGGCAGGGCTGATCTCGACGGCTTCAAGGATAAAAAGTCCGTCAGCGACTGGGCGAAAACCGCGCTCTCGTGGGCGGTCTGCTCCGGCCTCGTCAAGGGGGTGACCGAAACGACCGTGGAACCCGGCAGCAACGCGACGAGGGAACAGCTCGCGGCTATCCTTCAGAGATTCGATTCGTACAGAGAAAAAGCCCCGACGGTCATAAAGGGCGAAACGAAGGGAATGCCCTACGCGGTCCTCTATCCCGACGGTTTCAAAGCGGGCGAGAAGTATCCTCTCCTCGTCTTCTTGCACGGTTCGGGATCTGTCGGCGCGGGGATCGACGAATATCTCACATCGAACTCGTTTTTCACCGAGATCGCGAAGCTCGATGTGAGCGAATACCCGTTCATCACGCTCACGCCTAATCTCGACGACATGTCGGGATGGATCTCCTACTATAAAACGCTGATCAGCATGATCACCGATATAGCGTCGACTCCCGAGGTCGACGAGTCGCGCGTTTATCTGATGGGAACGAGCCTCGGCGGAGAAGGGACGTGGTTTTTGGCGTCGAGGTCTCCCGAGACTTTTGCTGCGGCGGTGCCGATCTGCGGCGGCGGCGGAAATGAGAAAATCGGCGAGAACGATACCCCTGAACGTGCTGCAAAACTCAAACAGCTTGCGTCAAGACTCGTCGACGTCCCGATCTGGGCGTTCCACGGAACCGAAGACAAAGCCGTCCCATTCTACTACTCCGTAAACATCGTAAACGCCATCAAGGAGGCGGGCGGGACCGACGCGAAGCTGACGCCGTTCGAGGGCGTAGGCCACGGCAACTGGGATCAGGTCTATTCCGATCCCGAGGTTTACGCGTGGATGCTACTGCATTCCAAACCGCAGGGTTAAACAATAACGAAAAAAGCCCTCGCGACGTCACGTCGCGAGGGCTTTTTATATGATCACGAATCGTAAAAATTTCTGCCGTCTTCGGTTAGCGGACGGTCCGTCTTCGGATATTCGAAGATCGCGGGATCGTCGGCGTGCGCCTCGAGGTAGGAGACGAACTCCGCGGCGTACCGCTTCGCTCCTTCGAGATCGTGAAGAAGACAGTTTCCGCAGTTTTCCGGCGCGGTCCCGGGGACTTCCGCCGCGTCCCCCACCGACCTGAAGGCGTTAAGCACGAGACCGTAGATATCCCTCGAAGGACGGACGCCCTTGAGGATCAGGTAAAACCCCGTCAGGCATCCCATCGGACCCCAGTAGACAACGTCGTCCTTGTTTTCGGGATCGTTCCTGAGCGTCGTGGCGATGAGATGCTCGAGCGAGTGCATCGCCGCCGCGTCGATCGCCGGCTCGACGTTCGGCCTTTTAAGCCTGATATCGTAAGTGGTGACGGCGCCGCCGCCGACCTTGTCCGCCCGGCTAACGAAAATTCCGGGGACGATCTTCGTGTGATCGACGGAAAAACTCTCGATCATTTTCATGTGATTTCTCCCTCAGCGCGTTTTCGCGTGATTATTCCGTTTTATCTTCCGGTCCCGCCTGTTCGGATCCGCCTTCTGCGACTGCGGGAGCGGGATTCCTTTTGAAAATATCCTTGAAGTCCGCCGCGGCGAAGATCGAGCAGACGAGAACGACGATCGCGCAGACAACGGTGAGGAAAGTGATCTCGGTTTTCTGAGAATAGGTCGGATCGATAAGGAAGTAGATATTGCCGAATATCATCGCCCACGCAGCATAGCTGACGTTGAGAGCCATTGATTTCGACGCGCCGATTTTTGCGATCGCCTTGTAATAGAACAGATACGACGCCGTTGCGAACTGTCCGGCGATCACGATGACCGGGACGAGCCATCCGGTGTTCGAAAAGAGAGCGACGGTGCGGCCCCATGCGTTGTCTTTCAGGATCACGCTGAGAACGGGGAGTACCGCCGCGCCGTAGATGACGGCGGAGGTCGTCTGACGGATCATCAGAGCGCCTTCGTCCGAAACGTCGCCGTCGCGCAGGCACTTTGCGAGAATGACGGCCTCGATGCCCCATCCGAAGGAACAGAGAAGCGTGCCGATGACGCCGAGAAGGATATTTTCAGCCTTGATATCCGTCGAATAGAAGAGGCCGAACACTCCCGCGAGCGTTGCAAGCAGGAAGAGCCACTGATACCATTTCATCTTTTCTTTCAGGAAGATGAAGGCGAGGACGGCGCCGATAGCGGGGAAGACGGTGCTTGCCGCCGCGCCGATCGCGTAGCCGAGGTTCTGAACGGTCATGACGTAACCGGTCATTCCGACGGGTCCGCCGATTATCGCGGCGATGACGACCCATTTGCCGCTCTTCGTTTTGAAAAGGGATCGGAAAATTTCGGGAAGCTTACCGCGTACGCCGTTGTAGATCCACGCGAAGATCGCGGAGAAAGTGTCGTGCATAAACGCGGTGATCAGAGTCGCAAGGATCATTGATTCAAGCGGATTGAGGTCGAACGCTTTGTTAAGGGCTACCGTTTCGAGCCCCCACGTGATACCTGCTAAAATACCTGCAAACATATCTGTTGTTCTCCTTTTCGATCAAAGCGCCTCGAAGGCGTTTATGTTTTCGATCATGCGGGCGTATCTCTCCTGCGCCCAGTCCTCCATGGGCTGACCGTCGAACGGAACTCTCGTCTTTGCCCAGAGAGTCCAAAGGAAGTCGACGTAGATCTTGTTCGCGAGGAAGTGGCGGAGATCGCCGACCGACGGCTCGCGTCCGAGATATGCTGTGAGGAGCTTTTTGTCCCATTCGCTGTCGAAGCCCGCCTCGATGGAGACGTCGGAGACGTCCCACATCCCATCGTTCATTCCGGCGTATTCCCAGTCGATGAGGTAGAGGCGGTCACCGCTCTCGACCCAGTTTTCGCAGAGCGGGTCGTTGTGGCAGGGGACCTTCTTAGGCGCGACCGTGCGGTCGATCTCTTCCTTTATCCTCATCACGCGCGATTTCTGTTCGCCGTAGTCCGCGAACATCGGAACGTTCTGATCGGCGATGATCTTTTCGTAGTTCGCAGCCATATCGAAGACCTCGAACGGAACGCCGGTGTCCTCCCCACAGTCGTGGATCCTGCGGTAGATCTGCGCGGCGAGGCGTACGCGGCGGTCGTCGTGAAACGCTTCCGCCGACATCGTGACGGCGTCCTTTATGTATTCCGTCAGTTTCGTTCCGTCTTCGCCGAAAAAGAGCATTTTCGCGTCGACGCCGAGACGGCACGCGAGTTCCGTGCTCTTTCTCTCGTCGTCTCTGACGATCATCTCCTCGGTCCCTTCGCCGGGGATCCTTACGACGTATTCCGCGCCGTCTTTCATCGAAACGTGATAAGTGTGGTTCGTCAGCCCGCCGAGCCGCTCGATCGCGGAATACTCCGCAGATCCGAGAACGTCCGAGAGCAGCTTTTCGATCTTCGGCACGTCTTCTTTTACTATCTCTCTCACTTTTTGTCAACTCCTTTTAACGTTTTTGTTTCATAATCATATTCAAAGCGCGAGCCGTCCGCCGTGAAGCGGAATCCGGCCGCGGCGTTGTCGCCGGTCTTGAAAGCGGTGACCTCGGTAATATCTCTTTCTTTGCACCCGAGCCTCCGCGCGCAGTCCTTCAGGATATGCGAGCGCGTGTCGCCGACGTACGATTCGTCGAAGAGACGGAGCTCGTCGAGCGTGTCGAACTCGAAGATCTCGCCGTCCCGGTATTTGCGTATCTTCATTTTCAGCTCGTCGAGGTGTTCCATATATATCGACTCCCAAAGGAGCCCCGCCGTCCGTTCCTCGCCGTATATCCGGTCGAGGATCGCGAGGAATCCCCGCGTGAACTTCTCGTCCCAGAACGTGTGGCCGAGCATATACCACGCGCCCTTGCCGCCGACGGTCACCGAGTCGATGAAGTCGTCACTGTCCTCCGTCATGCACCACTCCTTCGTTTCGCCCGCCGAGTAGACGGCGGCGTAGTACGCGCCGTCGACCTCATCCTCGAACGGATTTTCCGTGAAATAGTTGTCGGAGGAGCAGACGTAGGAGTTTTTGAGCAGTCCGCTCACCGCGCGGATCGTCGAGTTGTTGTTCCGCGTGAGATAGTCGGGGTTATGGACGATCTTCACTCCGAACTTGTCGCGAAGATATGAAAAATCCTCCGCCCGGTATCCGGTCACGACGGCGATCTCGGGCACGCCCGCCTCTTTGAGCTGGCGGATCTGCCTTTCGATAAGCACCTCGCCCCTGACCTCGATCAGCGCCTTCGGCAGCTCGTACGAGAGCGGAGCGAACCGGCTCGACGTGCCCGCCGCCATGATGACGGCGTTGTCAACTTTACATTTCATGTTATTTCCTCAAGGTATCTTGTGTTCCGTGAGCACGGTCGGAACGTCGATATATTCCCAGTCGCCTCTGTTCCAGATGTTGTCGGTCACGGCGACCCAAGGAGTAGGCAGGAACTGAGTCCCGTTGTTCTTCGCCGTGTCCCACCCGGTGTGATAAGTCATGATGAACTGGTCGTGCGCCGTCTTCTCGTCCGAGTTGATCGGGTTGCCGGTGAACGGGTTGCGCGGATCCTCGACGAGCCCCTCCAGGGCGATCGTCGGGATGTCGGCGTTCGTCATGAACTCGTCCGACGTCTTGAAACCGGTCTCGCCGAAATCCTTGACTAAAAGGAGAGGGAAGAAGTTTGCGGCGTCCGTGGTCCTGACCCCTTCGGCCGAGAGATTGAGGGCGTCGGTCGTGAACAGGTAATATCCGTGGTCGCCCGCGATGATGATCCTCGTGTTGTCGTAAACGCCCTCGGCGCGCAGATAGTCGAGCCATTCACCGACGGCGTTCAGCGCCGCCATGTTCGTCTGGTAGTGAGCCATCTGCTTGACCGTCGTGATGTGGAGCGTTCTGCCGTTCAGAGTGAAGCGCGACTGATGCGTGCTGTCAAAGACAGTGTTGTCGATCTCCGGCGCCGGCACGTATTCCGGCTCCTTGAGAAGCATCGGCTCGTGCGGGGTGTCGTTGCTGAGGAAAAGGAACGTCCCGCGGTCGTCCTTCGTCACCTTCGTCATCCTGTCAAGACTGCACAGAACGTTGTAAGGCTCGATGAACGCCTGATTTTCGCCCTTGGCGACGGACATCGAATACGCCTCCTGCTCGGCAGATTCCGTGCTGAGCGTCATCGAGTGATAATCGCCGCGGTCGTATACCGCGTACTCCGTTGCGAGAGGAAGCGATTTCATGAGTGAGAAGCAGAAGAAATTGCGCAGATCTGCGTCGATCGCCTGCTGCTTTTTCTCCTTTTCTCCGAAATAACCGAGAGTGATGTATTTCGAGATCTCCGGGTACTCGTCGTAGATCGACAGATCAGGGATCCAGCCGTAGTTGGCGTACGGGGCGTCGCAGACGGTGACGTCGTAACCCTCGTTCATGAACAGGACGGGCATCACCTTGAGCGCCTCGTTGTGCTTGTCCACGAGGAGTTCGGAGTCTCTTTTGTTCAGTTCGACCGGCGTGTATTCGTATCCTCCGAGCATCGCGGGCACCGCCATATTCGTGTGGCCGCCGAAGGAGATGACGTTCGAATAGTAAGTGAATCCGTCGAATTTCTTTTCAAGTTCCGGGTTCTCGGCGACGAGGTACGGGAAGAAATCTCCGAGCGCGCGGTCGAGCATGATGACGACCACGTTCTTTCCGGTGCGGCTCAGGGTGAAGTGGGGCATCTCCGCGCCCTCTTCAGTGACGAGACCGTCGATCGAGCTTTTGGCGGTGACGATATTGACGCCCGCCATGACGGCGACGGCGAACGAGCCCGCCAGAAGGACCGCTCCCGCGGCTTTCTTCCATTTCGCAACGGCCAAAACGACCAGAGCGGCGACGGCGATCAGGACGCCCGCGTTGATCAGGATCTCGGATATTTCGAAGCGGAGACCCGACTCATAAACGAGCGACGAGGAGATGATGCCGAGCTTCGTGCCGAAGAACATATAGTCGACCGCGGCGACGACGGCGAAAGCCGCCATGATCCTCTCAAACACGACTTTACCGCGCGGACTCGCGAGCCAGTAGAAGACTCCGAACCAGAGGATGAACGTACCCGCCGCCATCACGCCTGTACGCGCGACGTACCAAAGCGGATGGAAGAAATACGAGACGTCGATGAACTCCTGCGGGGAACTCGCCACGTACGCGGACGGGATCAGCACCCCGACAAACACGGTGAGAAAGACGGCGGAAAGGATGAAGACCGGTCTGTGTGGGACGGGCTCGCGCTTTTTTTCCTTTTTCGGGAGCACCGACCTGATCAGCCGCGCGAGCAGCGGGATCAGAAGGGCGAAACCGAGCGTCGGCACGATAAGACGCCTCATCTGCGGGACGCCGAACCGCTGCGCGTTGAAAAACGTCACGATGCACGCCGCGCCGGCGAGAGCCGATATGACGGATATGATCCTGCCCGGCTTCGGGATCTTGTAAAAGATATTCTTGACGAGCGAGAAAACGTTGTTGAGCGTCCAGTAAAAGACGAGGCCGGACGGGGAAGAGTACAGGAAGAAAAGGAAGAAAACGGCCATTCCGTACAGCTGGATCTTCGTCTTGAGCGGGAAGCCGCGCAGATAGATCGCCGCGGAGACGAAATTGATGACCGTCATTATGATCGGAAGCAGGTTGAGCGTCAGCGAGCCGATCGTGAGAAGGCCGTCGGGGCGGGACAGGTCCGCTATCGGGCCGAAGCTTACGCCCTTGAGGATCTCGAGCGTCGACAGGAAGCGGTACGCCGCCATGAAGAACGGGATCTCGAGCAGAAGCGAAACAGATCCGCGCAGGGCGTTCGTCGGAGAGTAGTTGTTCTGACGGTAGTACGTCTGGAGCATCATCATCCGCTCGTTGCCCGAAAACGTTTTTTTGATATGGGTGATGCCGGGCTTGAGAGCCGCCTCGGTATCCCTCGCCTTTTCCTGCATCGCGTCGGCGCGCCGGTAAAGCGGCAGGATGAGGATATTCATCGCAAGGGACAGAAAGATGATCGCGAGCCCCGGCGACAGGACGAGGTCGTGCGCGTAGTTGAAGATGACCTCGAAGAGAAGTTTCAGAGGACCTATAAAGAAGGTCTCGACGAGCGACCAGAAACTCATTTCGACTCCTCCTTCCCCTCGATCTCTTCGATCTTGGATTCAAGATAGTCGGCGGCGAGGCGCGCGCCCTCGGACGGATGGGCCCACGTTTCCGCCTTGACCTCGCGTCTGCCCTCCGCGTAACGCGGATCTTCAAGCACCCGGTCGACGAGTTCCTTCATATTCGCCTCTCCCTCCGGCGTGAGTTTTTCGCCGAGGCGAGGCAGCGCGCTCATCGTCCACAGCGGGCGGTCGAGCCACCACGCGTCGTACGGAGCGAGGTCGAAGTCGGGATCGGTGTAGACCACGGGCTTGTCAAAGATCAGCGTGAAGTCGAAAACGACGCCCGAAAAATCGGAGACGAGGATATCCGAGCGGTTGAGGACGTCGAAATTGTCCCTGTCCCTGTTCCACTCGAGTTTGTCCGACTCCGGATATTTTTTCATCAGTTCTTCGATCATCTCCGTCTCCGACTGGAACGACTGCGGATGGGGACGGACGATCACGTGATAGCCGGTCGAGAGCAGATCCTCTATGATCTTCCCGCCGTAAACGCCGAAAAGGGCGGACTTGCCCCACGACGGAGCGAGCAGGACGGTGCGCTCGTGAGGATCGGCGGGGCCCTCTTTTTCAAGGCGAGCCGCCATCTCGTCCATATACGGGATGCCGATGAGCTTGATTTCTTTTTCGGGCAGACCCCTGAGTTTCTCCAAATCGCGGACGTCCTTTTCCTGATATTCGCCGGACAGAAGGATCGCGTCGTAATAGTCGATTCCGAACGAGCGGTAAAGGATGATCTCGCTTGCGGCGTGAGGAATATGAACGTAGAAGGTGACTTCAGGCGATCTCTTCCATTGATATACGTCGAGTCCGGGCGTCGTCGACAGAACGACCGCCGCGTCGAGCGAGTTGAGCCGCGTGAAGACGCGGTTGCCGGGGCCGATATATTCGGCCGTAAGACCTTCGTACCCGCACTCGAGGGCGGGATCGTCCTCGGACGCCGTGAGATAAAGAACGGACCGCCCTCTTGCGGACAGCTCGCGCAGGATCGGATCGAAAACGGAGAAATAGCGCTTGTTGTCGGAAAAAACGGCGAGAGGAACGCGCTTCCCTTTTTTCGCTCTGCCTCCGCCTACGCGCGATTTCATTTTAAGTATGAAGACGCGCACGGAGTAGACCGCGGCGCCGAGAATTCCTATCAGAACGGTGAAGAGCATGCTCCCCGTTCCGGGATCGATATATGAAAGCATTTTTTATCCTCTTGCGGAAATAACGTCGTATTCACAGTGCACGAAACAGATTATACCACTTATTTCCGCTCCGTGCAATGTTAAAAGTATATAAATATCTATATATTAACGCAGGATATGCGTCACAAACGCGCCCCACGCGGTCTTTTTTTGCGTTTTTCCATTTACTTTCAACTGCCCTTTGTGGTAAAATATATACGTGAAAGTATGCCTTCTGAAAGGATCCGGAATATGAAAAAAAGAGTGCTCGTAGTCAGCAGCGCGAATATGGATATGGTGCAGCGCATAAGGCGCGTTCCGGCGTCGGGAGAGACCGTTCTCGAACACCGCGGGTCGTATTCGTACGTACCGGGGGGAAAAGGCGCGAACTCCGCGATCGCGATGGCGCGTCTCGGCGCTGACTGCGTTTTCGTTTGCAAGGTCGGCGACGACGCGAACGGAAAGATCCTCACGAACCTCTACAGAGCCGAAGGGATCGACGTGAGATACGTGATCGTCGACGGGGAGGTCCCGACAGGACTCGCATCCATCCTCGTCGAGGAGAGCGGGGCGAACAGAATAATCGTCTTCCCGGGTGCGAACGGAACGCTCGGAGCGGACGACGTCGAGGAATGCTTCAACTGCTATCCCGACGCGCTCTACGTACAGTTCGAGATACCGGACGCCGCGATCCTCGAGGCGTGCGCGATCGCGCACAAGAGGGAGATCCCGATCTTCGTCGACGCGGCGCCCGCGAGGGAAGACTTCCCGCTCGAAAAGATCGGACCCGTCGAGATGTTCTCGCTCAACGAGAACGAGTGCGCCGTCTTTACGGGGATCGACCCCGTGAACGAGGAGAACTGCCTGCGCGCCTCTATCAAACTGCGCGGTATCACCCGAGCTAAATACGTCGTTCTGAAGCTCGGCGCGCGCGGCGCGTTCCTGTTCGACGGCGAGGAGTATTTCTCGTACCCCGCGGAGAGGGTAAAAGCGGTCGACACGACCGCGGCCGGCGACGTTTTCACCGCCGCCCTCACGACTTACTACGTCAACCACGGCAACATCGGCGCGGCGATCAGATTCGGCAACGCGGCGGCGGGGCTCTCCGTTTCCCGTCCGGGCGCGTCGACTTCGATCCCCACGCTCGAGGAACTCGCCGAGTACAAGCGCGAAAAAGAAGAGCGGGAGAATTCGTGATCCATGGTTATAATGAGCATTGATTACGGCGACGCCCGCACCGGACTCGCCGTGTGCGACAGGACCGAACTGATCGCGTCCCCCGCGGGCCTCATCGACCGTCCCGGTTTCAAAAAAGTCGCCGCCGCCGCGGCGGCGAAGGCGGAAGAGGTCGGCGCGGAACTGATCGTCGTGGGCGACCCCGTGAACATGGACGGCACGGCGGGACCGAGGAGCGAGAAGTGCCGCGATTTCGCGCGCGAGGTCGAGGCGGTCTCCGGGATAAAGACGGTCACGTGGGACGAACGGCTGACGACGGTCGACGCCCACGAGATACTGTCGTTCTCGGGACTCAAACAGAAAAAACATAAAAAACACGTGGACGAGCTGTCCGCCGTCCTGATACTCGAGGCGTTCCTCGAGCGCCGCAAGGCGGAAAAAGAAAAAGAAATCCAAAACCCGGAGGGAGAAACGGAATGAAGATCGAAGAGCTGAAAAGAACGGTAGGGGAGAATTTCCCCGACAAAGAGACGGCGGCGCGCCTCGCGATCGCCGACGCGACGGGGGAGAGGAAAAGATATCTCGCTCTGCTCGACAAATATGAAAAACTCTACGGCGCGGAGGGCGACGTTTCGCTTTATTCCGTGGGCGGCCGAAGCGAGATCTCCGGCAACCACACGGATCACAATCACGGCAGAGTCATCGCCGCGTCCGTCAATCTCGATATAATCGCCGCAGCGGCTCCGTCCGCCGACGGCGTGATAAGGATAAAGAGCGAGGGCTTCGACGAGGACGTCGTGACCGAAAAGGACTCGGAATCGCCCGATCCCTCGAAATACTTCACCTCCGCCTCGATCATCGCGGGCATGAGACGCGCGTTCGAGAACGCGGGTCATAAAGTCGGCGGCTTTACCGCTTACACCACGTCTAACGTCCTCAAGGGCTCCGGCGTTTCGTCATCCGCCGCGTTCGAGGTTATGGTAGGCAATATCCTCAATCACCTTTACTGCGGAGGCGAGGTCCCGAACGTTGAGATCGCGAAGATGGCCCAGTGGTCGGAGAACGTGTTCTTCGGCAAACCCTGCGGGCTGATGGACCAGACGGCGTGCGCCGTCGGCGGGTTCATTACAATTGATTTCGAAGATCCTTCAAATCCCGTGATCGAGGCGCTCGATTTTGACCTCACCGCGCACGGGTATTCTCTCTGCGTCGTAAACACGGGCGGCAACCACGCCGACCTCAACGAGGACTACGCGTCCGTTCCGCGTGAGATGAAGGAAGTCGCCGCCTGTCTCGGAGGCGAGGTAATGCGCGGCTTCACGACCGCGGACGTTGTCGGCAAGATCGGCGGGCTGAGAGAAAAGTGCGGCGACCGCGCGATCCTGCGCGCCCTTCACTTCATCGGCGAGAACAATCGCGTCGGAGAACTGGTGGAGGCGATCAAGCGCGGCGACGTCGGCGCGTTCCTCTGCGGCATAAACGAGAGCGGCAATTCCTCTTTCAAATATCTTCAGAACGTATATACCACGCAGAACGTGAGAGAGCAGGGCCTTTCGCTCGCACTTTGTCTGTCCGACAATTTCCTGAGAGGGAAAAAGGCCGCTCACCGCGTCCACGGCGGCGGATTCGCCGGGACGGTCCAGGCGTTCGTTCCGCTCGAGTTCGCGGGAGAATACAAGGCGCTGATGGATTCCGTTTTCGGCGACGGCGCCTGCTATATCCTCTCGGTCCGTCCCGCGGGGGCGGTAAGGGTGATCTGACGTGGCGGATCTCACCGTCGTCGCCGTCGGTTCCCTGAAGGAGAAGTATTTCAGGGACGCCGCGGACGAATACAAAAAGCGGCTTTCCGCGTCGTGGAAAGTCGACGAGATCGAGATCAAAGAGGAAAAGACTCCCTCGTCCCCGTCTGCGGCGCAGATCGCCGACGCGCTTGAAAAAGAGGGAGAGCGGATCCTTTCTGCGATCCCGAAAAGAGCGTACGCGATCGCTCTCTGCATTGAGGGCAGAGAGGTCGATTCGCTCGGACTGTCCCGCATGATTGAGGACGTCAAGAACACGGGCTCCTCGTCGGTTTGCTTCATCATCGGCTCCTCGCACGGTCTGTCGGAGCGCGTAAAAGAGAAGTGCCGCGAGAGACTCTCGATGTCGAAAATGACGTTCCCGCACGAGCTCGCCAGGGTGATGCTTTACGAGGCGGTCTACCGCGCTTCGGAGATCAGACGCGGGACCGGATATCACAAATAGTATTCGCGAAAGGAGAGAGAGATTTGAATATTCGCTCGTTGTTTTCAGGCAAAGTCGGGAAAGCGATATCGGTCGCTCTCTCCGCATTGGCTTTCTTCGCGGTCTGCGCCGCGCTCGTCGTCTCCCTTTCCGAGCTCGGAAGAGCGGCGAAGGACCCGTCGAGGAACAACGATTCCGCTCCGTTCATCCCGGATGAGAAGAAAGACGAAAACCCGATCTTCGAGAGAGTGGAAAAAGAGCCGACCGTGACGGAGGACGAGGCGAGAGCGGAGGTAAGGCGGGAACCGAACGGGTCGGTCCGCAAGATCGTCGATACGGCGACTCTCGCGGGAGAGATGCCGGTACTGCCGTTCGCCGGGAACCTCTCGGCACAGGGCTGGGGCACGACGAATCTTCCGTACGACGCGTCGTCGATGAAGATCGCCGTGATGACGCCGAATTTCAAGGTGTCGGACAAGTTCTCGCTGCGCACGAAGATCGAAACGGATTACGTGCCGGATCAGGAGGTCCTGTACGGCGAGTTCATTCCGACGGGGATAGAGAAGACCGTCGACCGCCCCGCGCTCGACGTATATATGGGATATATAGTCGTTGACGAAGGCGATATTCTTACTCTTTACTCCGGAGCGGGCGACCGTCTGCTCCAGTTCGACGATACCGAATTCGTTCCCGCTTACGAGCGCGACAGATCGGGCGCGCCGCTCTTCAGGAGGCCGTCGTCGACTGAGTCCGTGACGTACGACGGGGAAGAGATAGAGATCAAAGTATATAAAGAGGACGACCCGAAGTTCGAGGACCCTGAGGAAGAATACGCCCGCGTTCTTCTCGCGCGCGAACCGCGCGAAAAGGACAAGACGGTCTTCGTCGAGGGCGATCTGATCGACAAAGAGGGTCAGGAGGACAAAAAGGAAGACGAAGAGAGGGAAAAAGTCGAGGGCCATCCCGTAAGGGAGGACTCGACGGCTTACTACCGCATTTCGTACGACGGGTCGTATTTCGCGTATTCCGATTTCAACGAGTTCACCGACTCGCGCGGGGCGAGGTTCGACTATCCGGCGTATTACGGTCTGTCCGATTCGGGACTCACCCTCTCGGTGAAGCGCTATAACCTCTACCGCAAGGATACGAACGGGAAGGTAGAGCTGTTCCACAAAGGATACTGGACTTACAAGGTCTGGGACAACCCGATCTCCGAGGACACGTTCGAACGGGCGTACAATTTCTCTGAGGATCTCGGATGTACGCTGACCGAGCCGTACTATCTCGACGGCGGCCTCGCGTTCGTCAACCGCGCGGGGAACAGGGCGTTCCCGATACAGGTCAGGAAGACGGACAACACCGGCAGGATAATACTTGAGACGTTCATGGGACCGGTAAGCTACGGAAAAGAGAGCATCGGGTATTTCTACTACGACCACGGGCTCGTCAGGGTCCGCCTCGAGTCGATCGACGGAAACAACTATATCTACGACTGCCGCGTGAGATATCTCGGCACGAAGGAGATCCTCATAGACCGCGAGGGCAGGCGGTTCCCGGTACCCGAGGGATACGAGGTCAAGGCGTACTCCGACGGCGTCATACTGCTTGAAAAAGACGGAAAATACGGATATATGGACTACACCGGCGCGTGGATCGCGGAGCCGGTCTACAAAAACGCCCTGCCGTTCTCGGAGGGACTCGGCGTCCTGACGACGGCGGAGGGCAAGGCGGGCGTGATCGACGCGGCGGGCAACATCGTCGTGCCGTTCGGGTACTCGTTTATCAGCGAATGCTCCGACGGGATCATGACCGCGTACCGGGAGGACGTCGGATGGCGGCTGCTCAGAAAGATGACGCCGTCGTGAGCCGCGCGATAAAAGTCGGGCTCGCCCCGATGGCGGGATTCACCGATATGCCGTTTCGCCTTCTGTGTACGGAGGGCGGCGCGGATTTCGCCGTATCCGAGATGATCTCGGCGGCGGCTCTCACGAGAAACGACAAAAAGACGGAGGGATTGGCCGCGACGGACCCGCGCGAGGCGCCCTGCGCTCTTCAGATATTCGGTCACGATCCCGAAGTCACGGCGGAAGCGGCGGCGGCGCTCGCGGAAAGGCGGCCGCTCGCGATAGAGATCAATATGGGATGCCCCGTGAAAAAGATCGTGTCGTCCGGCGACGGGTCCGCGCTCATGCGGGATCCCGACCTCGCCGGAAAGATAACGGAAGCGACCTCCCGCGCCGCTCACGCGGCGGGGATCCCGCTCTGGGTAAAGATCAGGGCCGGGTGGAAAAAGGGAGAGGTCACCGCCCCGGAGTTCGCCTGCGTTCTCGTCTCCGCGGGAGCGGACAGGATAACGGTACACGGACGGACCCGCGACCAGATGTACGCCCCGTCGTCCGACAACGGCGTGATCCGCGCCGTGAAGGAGAAGATCGGCGAGGGAGCGGAGGTGTTCGGAAACGGAGATATCGACGGGCCCGAAAGCGCGGTCCGGATGATACGCGAGACCGGATGCGACGGGGTGCTCGTCGGACGGGCGGCGCTCGGCGATCCGTGGATATTCGGCAGGATAAAAGCGGCGCTCGCGGGCGAGGAGATCCCGCCTCTGCCGACGAAGGAACAAAGAGTTTCGGCGGCAGTTCGCCTTCTTCGGGACGTCTGCGCGCTCTACGGAGAGGAACGCGGCGTCAGGGAATCGAGAGGCAGAGCCGCGAGGTTCATCAAAGGGATAAAAGGATCCGCCGCGGTGCTGGACCGGCTAAATCACGCCTCGACCGAAGCGGAGTTCAGAGATATACTCTCACGTTTGATATAATGCGGGAAAGAGGGTCAGGATCATGAAAGTAATGAGAGCAGCGACCGTATTTTTAATAATTTCGGCAATTGTCTTTCTTGCGGGATGCCACAAGGAAGCGCCCGCCGTGACGACGGGTACCGAGTCGGCGACCGTGACTGCCGAAAAGCAGACGGAGCCCGTGACGGAAACGGAGACGGAAACCGAAACCGAAACCGAAACCGAAACGGAAACAGAGCCTGTTACGGAACCTGTAACGGAGCCCGCGCCCGATCCGGAGCCGGTTCCCGACCCGGAGCCGGATCCCGAACCGGAACCCGACCCGATATGGTATCCGGAGCCCGATCCCGAACCTGAGCCCGACCCTGTGCCTGATCCGGTCCCCGAGACCGCGCCTCCGGCGACGGGTGAGATCGTAGGGTACACGAGCAAGGGTTTCCCGATCGAGGTCAGGGAAGGGCGCACGTATATAGGCGGTCTTCTCATAGTCAACAAAACGTACTCTCTTCCGTCGTGGTACGATCCGGGCGGGATGACGCCCGAATGCGCTTCGGCTTTCTACACGATGTGTTCCGCTGCGGCGGCGGAGGGACTGAGTTTTTACTCGATCTCCGACTACCGCTCGTACTCGCTTCAGTCGTGGCTCTACCAGACGTACGTTGACCGCGACGGCAGGGAGGCGGCGGACACGTTCTCGGCGCGTCCCGGCCACAGCGAGCACCAGACGGGTCTCGCGATCGACGTCAACTCGACGACGCAGGCGTTCGCAAACACCGCGGAAGGACAGTGGCTCGCGGCGCACTGCTGGGAATACGGATTCATCATCCGTTACCCTCAGGGCAAAGAGTGGTCGACCGGATTCATCTACGAGCCGTGGCACGTCAGATTCGTCGGAACGTGGCTCTCGATCCCGCTCCGCGACAGCGGACTGACGCTCGAGGAGTATCTCGGTATCGATTCGGTGTATAATTGACGGAGAGACGTCAATAATCTTTTCGTAAGATTATATTTCGGGGTGATGAAATGAAGATCACGTTTCCCGCTCTGTCTCTCTTTTACAAATACGTTTACCGCGTCAACGACAGGCGTGTCAGAAACGCGCCGCCGTGGGACAGATATTCCCCTCTTCTCGACGAGCCGTACGGAGAGGGGGAGGCGAAAGTCTTCGATCTGTTCTACGCGCCGCCCGAAAAGAGGAAAAATATCCTCCTCATCCTCGTTCACGGCGGGTACTATATCAGGGGAAGACACAGGGATTCGTACCCGTTCGCAGTCTCCTTCCTCGAGGAGGGATTCGACGTCGCGTCCGTCGAGTACCGCGTCGGCGGAAAGGGAGTCGGCACGAGGGAAAAGATCGGCGACGTCGCGGAATTCCTGAGATTTCTCTTCTCGTCGCTCGGAAAACTCGGGCTTGACGGAGAGGAAAAGTTCTTCATCAGCGGAGACAGCGCGGGCGGCCATCTCGCCCTCATAAACGCGGAGGGCGCGTGCGATCCCGGGATCGGGATCGATCTCGGCGGGGTCCGTCTCGACGGAGCGCTCCTGAACTGTCCGAGTTACGATTACGCCGCGTACAGGGAACAGAAGGAGCTCAGCCGCGGGATGAAAAAAAGGATGCTCGGCAAAGACTACAGGGAAAAGGGCTCGCTCGAGCGCGTCTCGCCCAGAACGTATATCGCGTCGCTCTCCGTCCCGGTCTTCGTGTCGACGTGCAAGAACGATTTTCTGAGGGAGGGCGTTCTCCGTCTTTACGGGGACCTCGACAGATTCGGCAAGAAATACGTCCGCGTCGATATCGACGAGGACGACAAAAAGGTCGCCCACGTCCACAACGTCATCTATCCCGACCTGCCGGCGTCCGTGAAAGTCAACCGCGCGATGATGGATTTCATGACGCAATAAAAAAAGCCGCTGCCGTCTTTCCGACGTCAGCGGCATATTTGTTTTCAGCCTATCTTATAAGTCGTGCCCTCTTTGGAGTCAATGAGCGTCACGCCCATAGCGGAGAGCTCGTCTCTGATGCGGTCCGCCTCAGCGTAGTTTTTCGCCGCCTTGGCGTCCGCTCTTTCTTTTATCATTCCCTCGATCTTCGTTTTCAGTTCTTCGTCGATCCCTGCGCTCCCGTCGGCCTTTTCCCCGCTCTCTTTCGCCTTTTCGGCGGCGGTGAGCAGACCGAGCGAGAGGACTTCGTCGAACTTTCCGATCAGCGCGAGCTTCGTGCCGTCAGCGATCTTCGCTTTGAACACGTCGTAGAGAGCGGTGAGTGCCATCGAGGTGTTCAGATCCGAGTCGAGCGCGTCGCGGAACAACGCTTCGAGCCGCTTCGCCTCTTCTTCGTCGCCCGCCGCGATCTCCGCCTGGCCTTTGAGCGCGGCGACTTTTTTGACGAGCCCCGCGTACGAGGACGCGGCTCCGTCGAGCCCCTCCCACGAGAACGTCAGGTTCTTGCGGTAGTGCGAGCCGAGGCAGAAGAGACGGTAAGCGAGCGGATCGTAACCCTTCTCTTCAAGCAGGGAGACGGTCAGGAATTCGCCCGACGATTTGCTCATTTTTCCGTGATTCGTATTCAGATGATGGACGTGGAACCAGAAGTTGCACCATTTGTGACCGAGGTACGCTTCGCTCTGCGCGATCTCGTTCGTGTGGTGCGGGAACGCGTTGTCGATACCGCCGCAGTGGATGTCGAGCCGCTCGCCGAGATACTTCATGCTGATAGCGGAGCATTCGATGTGCCAGCCGGGATATCCGAGCCCCCACGGGCTGTCCCATTTCAGCTCCTGATCCTCGAACTTCGATTTCGTGAACCAGAGGACGAAGTCGGTCTTGTTCCTCTTCGCCGCGTCGACGCCTACGCCCTCGCGGACGCCTTCTTCGAGATCCTCCGCGTCGTGGCGATTGAACACGTAGTATTCGTCGAGCTTCGAGGTATCGAAATACACGTTTCCGCCCGAGACGTAGGCGCTGCCGTTTTCGATCAGCGCTTCGACGACCTTGATGAACTCGGCGACCTCCGTCGTCGCGGGGACGACCGTTCCCGGCTTTTTGATATTCAGTTTTTCGCAGTCGGCGAAAAACGCGTCGGTGTAAAACCGCGCAATATCCATAACGGTCTTTTTCTCGCGGCGCGCGCCGGCGAGCATCTTGTCCTCTCCGGTGTCGGCGTCGGACGTCAGGTGGCCGACGTCGGTGATGTTCATAACGCGCTTCACGTCGTAGCCGGTGTAGGCGAGATACTTTTCGAGGACGTCCTCCATTATATACGTGCGGAGGTTTCCGATATGGGCGAAGTGATAGACGGTCGGGCCGCAGGTGTACATCCTCACGACGCCCGGCTCGTTCGTCACGAACTCGTCCTTTTCTCTTGTCAGAGTGTTATACAGCTTCATGGTTTCTTTCTGCCTCCGGGAGAACTTCGTTTTTCTTTTTGGTCACGAACCATATCCCCGCGACCGACACGGCGGCGCATACGCAGAATACCGCGAGGTCAAGCGTGAGCGTCCCGACCGTATCCGGCGCCAGCGTCGCAATGAGATTGAACCCGAAATGGCAGAGCATAACGGGGTAAAGCGATCTGTGCCTAAGGAAGATACACGCCTGAACGACGCCGAACGCCGAGGCGTAGATTATCGCGATCGGCGTGCCGTGCGCTATGCCGAAGGCGAGGGACGAAAAGATGACCGCCACGACGTGAGGGAACGCGGGTGTGAACCGCGAGCAGGCGATCCCGCGGAAGAGGAATTCTTCCGTTACAGGCGCCATTATCACGGTCGCGATGAAAATGAGGATAAACGACTCGCCGCCGAGAAGCGGCTCGTACGTCTGGTCAAACGACTCCACGAAGAGATCCGGCCAGGGGATGATATCGACGATATAGGTCACGATCCTGTTCAGGGCGACGCCCAGAACGAGCGATACCGCACAGATCGAAATCGGCGCTTTTATGAAACCGATCTCGCGGAAATAGTTCTTTTCCGGGACGACTCCGCGCGCGTCGCGCTTTTTTTGTCTTACTGTGAAGATGACTGCCGCGACCGCAAGAAACAAAACGGATGACAGTATGGAAATAAGCGTCGTGTACTGCGCGGTTTTGTTCATCACCAGATCGTAAATCTTGTCAGAGTCCATTCGGATCAGGTTCGGGTTTGAAAAGAGAGACAGCGTGATCGGAACCAGAAACACGACGGACGTGACGACCTGCGCGGCAAGCCATATACCGAGATATATGAAGAAACTGCCTATCGCACGTCCCTTTGAGCGCGGGGGTTCGTACGGAACGATAAGGGAGGAACCGCAGTATCGGCAGAAGTTCGCACGGGGGTGCGCTTCCGCGCCGCAGCTTTTACAGATCTTTTTCACTTTGATCCTCTTTTCCGCCGAGTTTTCCTTCCAGAGCGGCGAGCCGCTCTTTCACCTTTGCGAGTTCTTCGGCGATGGGGTCGGGAACGTTGACCTGGTCGAGGTCGAAGTCGTCCCTGACTCTGACGCCCTCTTTTTTGACGATCCGCGCGGGGATACCGACGGCGGTCGAATCGGCGGGGACGTCGCGGAGCACTACGGCGCCCGCGGCGATCTTCGCGTTGTCGCCGACGGTGAACGCGCCGAGCAGTTTCGCCCCCGCTCCGACCATTACGCCGTTGCCGAGCGTCGGATGGCGCTTGCCGGATTCCTTGCCCGTACCGCCGAGCGTGACTCCCTGATAAAGGGTGCAGTTGTCGCCGATGATCGCGGTCTCGCCGATGACGACGCCCGTGCCATGGTCGATGAAGAAATGCCGGCCGATGGTCGCGCCGGGATGGAT
>JAFWPR010000172.1 GCA_017545225.1 Clostridia bacterium | reverse complement strand
GTACGCAATCTTTTCGCTTACACCTTATTATATATATGATTTTTCAGCTTTTTTAACTACACGGGGCGTGCAGTTCTGTATCTCTATGGGAATCGTCTCCACGTTCATGTGGCTGTTCGTGATGCGCAGGCGTACCATGCAGGCCCGGCTGTTCAGTGGTCTTGACTGGTCGAAGATGAAGTTGCCGATGCTGTAGTAGATCTGCCGTCCGCGGTAGGTCTCGATGGTTTGGAGTGTGTGGGTGTGGTGACAGACCGGAGTATCGTGGGTAACGATACCGGAAGGATACACGACCGACGAGATAATCGACCTTCTGGTTGAAAAAGGAATTGGTTCGAGAGATCGGTACGTCGAGGTCATTAATGAGTACGATTTCGACTACTGGTTCGTTGACGAGATCCCCGACAATTGGCGGGAAACGGGCAGGATCTACCGCCTTGACGGATATCTGTTCCCGGACAGCTACGAATTTTACAACGCGTCGAGCGAGGAGACGGTCATAAACCGCATGCTCAAGCGGTTCGCCGCCATCTTCACGAAGGATTACCGCCTCGGCGCGGAAGAGATCGGAATGACCGTAGACCAGATAGTAACGCTTGCGTCTATGATCGAGAAAGAGGCGGGAACACCGTCCGATTTCGCGATCGTATCGTCCGTGTTCCACAACAGAATGGCGCTGCCGTGGGATTTCCCGTACCTTGAGAGCGACGCCACGATCGTTTACGTGATCCAGCACGAGACGGGAAAGCGTCCGCGTCTCACTTCCGACGATCTTGCCATGGATACGCCGTACAACACTTACACCAACACGGGACTGCCTCCGGGGCCGATCGCGAGTCCCAGCAACAGCGCCATCCTCGCGGCGCTCAACCCGGTCGAGTCCGGATACTATTTCTTCGTATCCTCCGGGACCCGTACGTATTTCTCCGTGACGCGCGCCGAACACGACGCGAAAGTGGCGGAGATCATGGCAGGTATCGAAGAGGATCCCTACGCTCCGGAAGACGACGGAAGGCAGAACTGACAACAAAAAACTCCTCTTTTGCCTTTCGGTGAAAGAGGAGTTTTCGATAAACGCGATTTAATCGGCGGTTTCGGGGTTTTCGTCCCGTTCGTCCTCGCCCCGTGTTTTACCCTTTCTTTCCCGGCCTGCGAGAAGTTTGTTCAGTTCCGCGCCGAGCAGAAGGATTATCATACACACGTACATCCACAAGAGGAGCAGGACGACCGCTGTCAGGCTTCCGTAAATGTACGACACGCCGGTAAAGTACGTCGTGTACAGGGAGTAGAAGTACGAGAAAAGCATCCACCCCGCGGCGGCGAAGATCGCGCCGGGCAGATGGTGGTAGAATTTCCGGTCGACGTACTCGCCGCGCCTGTTCACCGCGTAGTATAGCAGCGCGAAGAATGCGCTCAGCGACACGTAAAGGATCGGAGTCTTGAGCTTGAATATCGCGTCGAGAAATCCGACGGCTCCCGGCGACGCCGTCCTGACTATCAGGTACAGCTGCGTACCGAAAAGCTGAACGACGACGATGACGATAAGAAGTACGAGGAATACGAGGGTGTACGCGGCGGACATCAGGAACGCCTTGACGATCCCCTCGTCCGGGTGCGATCTGTAAACGGTCGAGATCCCGCCTCTGACTGACGATATGCCGCGGGACGCCATCCAGAAAGCGGTCAGCGCCGTGATCGAAATGAGGTTTACGGCGGGTTTGGAGTAAAGCTCGCCGATAATGTTGAAATACAGATCCCGGACGTTTCCGGGGAGCGCGTCTCCCATCGAGATGAGCACGTCGGCGACTCCCTCGGGGATGAACGAGCCGATCAGGTTTATCAGGAGGATGATGAACGGGATCGCGGAGATGACGAGAAAGAACGACGCCTGCGCGGCGTAGACCGTGACACGGTCCTCCGACACGACGTCGAGAAATCTCTCCGCGCCGGATCTGAACTTTTTCAGATCGAGCGATCTGCTTTTCCCCTTTTTCACCTGGCGTTCTCCCTGCTTTTGACTGCTGATACGATCCGGAACTTATTTTACTCTCTTTTCACGAATTCTAACACAAAAAGCGGCGGGATGTCAACCTTTCACCGCCGCCGGAAGGAGACCTTATGTTTTACGTCGGATGTTTTTTGACGAAAGAGGGCGGATACTACGGAACCGCGCGGAAGATCCTCGGAATGGGAGGCAACACCTATCAGGTGTTCACACGTAATCCGAGGGGAGGCGGCGTGCTGAAAGCGGCGGGTCCCGAGGATTTCCGAAAACTTAACGAACTGACCGCGTCCGGGACCGTACACCCGCCGCTCGCCCATGCTCCGTACGTTTACAATCCTTGCGCAAAGGACGAGCACATCAGGGAGTTCACGCGCGATACGATGCGCGAGGAGCTTGAGATGCTCGACGGAATAAACGGCGCGCTATACAACTTCCACCCCGGCAACCACGTCGGACAGGGCGAGGAGGCGGCGTTCGTGTTCATCTCCGATATGCTGAACTCGATCATGTGGGAGGGAATGAACACGTACGTTCTTCTCGAGACGATGGCGGGCAAGGGAACCGAGATGGGAAGGACGTTCGAGGAACTCGCCGAGATCATCTCTCGCGTCCGATCTCCCCTCAGGGACCGCCTCGGAGTGTGTCTCGATACGTGCCATATACACGACGGCGGGTATAAGATCTCCGAGGACCCGCAGGGGGTGCTCGACGAGTTCGACCGCGTGATCGGCATCGAAAGACTCAGGGCGATCCATCTGAACGACAGCAAGAACCCCGTCGGAGCGAGGAAGGACAGGCACGAGAAGCTCGGGGACGGATACATAAGTCTCGAGGCGGTGAAATATCTTATCAACTGCGACGATCTCGAGGGGATCCCGTTCTACCTCGAAACGCCGAACGACGACGAGGGGTACGCCCGCGAGATAGCCCTGCTCAAAGAGATGAGAACGAAATGACCGTAGGGTAACTCCTGTTACCCTAGGGTAACAGGAGTTACCCGAACCCGCCCGGAGAGG
>JAFWPR010000171.1 GCA_017545225.1 Clostridia bacterium | reverse complement strand
GACTCTTTGCGGAATTTGGTCAGCATACAGGGCAGTATATCCCGTCATTGATAAATATCTTTCGGAATGGGTTATCGATTATTGCCTTATTCACTCGGTAGATCTGCCCGTATCTTCCTCGTCATTTCTTTCTCACGTTGCTTCTCGTTCGTCATTGAAAGAGTTTTATTTTGAAGAAGCGCTCAAGAGATCCCAAGGCGATTTTTCCGTCTTTTCGGAATGCCTGATAACATCTTGCTCCGATTACTCGCCGGAAAGAAGCAGATATCTTACCGACGACCCTTCTCTGTTAAAAAACGTTAAGCAGATTTTTACCGAGACCGTAGAAAAGATGTTTTCCCATCAGACCGGATTGTTTTCCCCGGATCTAAGGACGGAGTCGGTTATCAAACGGGACGCTTACAGCGGCTCGTTATGTTCATACAACGTTAAGAAAAGACTTGCCGTCACAGTCAGATCTCCTTTTCGATCGCAGGATGTAAGGAAAGAGGTTACCGAGATACTGAGATATTGCGAGAATATCGTCAGGAAGAATGCCGGGATACGTTCACGGCTCACTGCTGTCGTTTCTTCAGATATCAAAGAACTGATCGATAACGGTTCCTGTTCGCGTCCGGCCGAAGAGGCGTATCTCGCTCTTTACGACGCTCCGCAGGATACGGTCACTATTGAAGGGGCGATAGATCTTGAAAATTCTTCGTGGGACAGTACCGAAAGGCTTGTCGGTGATTCGACCGACGACCCCTGTGAAGAGATACCCGCCGGCGCTGTGTCATATTTTCCCGACTCTGCGTCGGCATTCGAACACGTTCCTGCCACCGAAACGGTCGAAAGCAACTATTCAAAATATGAAGATATGTTGTTGAAGTTGATCGACGACCGGGACCTTTCGTTTGAAGTCCTTTGCAGAGAATCAGGTCTTTTTCCGGACAGTGCAGCGTCGGATATAAACGAGTCTTTTTCCGAAGAGATCGGAGACATCGTTCTTGAAAACGAAGGCGGAAAGTACGTTCTTGTCGAAGAATATGTCGATGAACTCAAAATGTTGATCGAAAGGAGGAAAGAGCAGGATGCGACAGGATAAAATTCCGAGAAGGATTCTCGGGACTCTCTTTTCTTCATTGAGCGCAGGCGTTGTTCCCCGTGTCGGAGCACCGTATATCGCGATAGGGCGTAACCGAGAGATCATGTCGCTTACAGACGATCTTGATCGCGTAGCGGAAGGAGAAGGTGTTACCAGATTTATTATCGGAAGATACGGTTCAGGTAAGAGCTTTCTTATCCAACTCGCTCGCGGCTATGCTATCGACAGAGGGTTTGTGACGGCTGATTGCGACCTTACTCCGGAAAGACGCCTTTCCGGATCGGGTGGAACGGGTCTGTCTACATATAGGGAACTTATTAAAAACCTTTCCTGTAAAGCAGCGTCTGACGGAGGTGCTATCCCTGTAATTATCGGAAAATGGCACGCTCAGATCTCATCGTCTCTTATAGCCTCCGGGATATCTCCGGAGGATCCGCGGTTTTCCGATCTCGTTTCAGACAGAATTGTTTCCGAATCAAGGACTTTTGAAGGAGCGGTAGGCGGTTTTGATTTCGCCGTAGTAGTCAGCAAATATTGCCGTGCCTGGGGATATGGAGACGACGCACTTATGTCCTCGTGTCTTAAATGGCTCAGGGGGGAGTTCAACACTAAAACCGAGGCGCGTGAAGCAATAGGGATCAGATCGTTGTCCGTTATCGACGATCAGAACTGGTACGACCATTTGAAGTTACTTGCAGCGCTCGTTAGAAAGATCGGTTACAGTGGATTGTGCGTTTTCATCGATGAAGGCGTCAACTTGTATAAAATCTCAAACAGGATATCGCGCGAATCGAATTATGAAAAGATTCTTTCGATGTTCAACGATACGATGCAGGGAAAAGCCGAAGGGCTTATGATTGTTTTCGGAGGAACACCTAAATTCCTTGAGGACGAACGAAGAGGTCTGTTCAGTTATGAAGCGCTCAGGAGCAGGCTTGCGGATTCGCGTTTCATTCCGGACGGAACCGGGCTTTCAACAGGACCGATAATCCGTTTAAGAAGGTTAAGCGATTCAGAGCTGCTTGCTTTGATAATGCGTCTCACGTCGCTTTACGGAGCATATTACGGAACGGAGCCGGATGTATCTGACGAAGAAAAGAAAGATTTTCTTTCGCTTATGACCTCTCGCGCCGGAGCTTCCGAAATGATAACACCACGAGAGGTCATAAGGGATTATATCGCTCTTCTTGACATTCTCAGGTCGGATCCCTCGAAAAAGTTCGCCGATATCGTCTCAAATAGGGCACCGGATGATGCCAAGACGGTGAAACCGGATGAAAGAAGAACGATAAAGCTTGACGATATAGAATTCTGATAAGGAGGTATAAGATGGCTGACGATTTCTCCGCGTTTGAATCTTTTTCTCCGTTCATAAAAGATTTTATTTACCGCAAGGGATGGTTTTCGCTTCACGATATGCAGGTTGCCGCAGCGCGTATCATCCTTGAAACCGAAGATAATCTTTTGCTCACTTCATCGACCGCATCGGGAAAGACGGAAGCCGCTTTTTTTCCGATATTATCCGAACTGTACAGAGACAGAGATATGATCAATGGTTTCGGGGTACTTTATATCGCGCCGCTCAAGTCACTCATTAATGATCAGTTTGACAGAATTACTGAACTCACCGAAGAAGCAGATATTCCCGTATATCACTGGCACGGTGACGTAGCCGCTTCACATAAAGCCAATGCGGTCAAAGACCCTCGGGGAATTCTGCAAATAACTCCGGAGTCGCTTGAATCAATGCTGATAAGGCGTTCAGGTGATTTCGGAAAACTGTTCGGGGATCTCCGATACGTCGTTATTGACGAGATCCACACTATGACAGGGACTGACAGAGGCAATCAGGTCATTTGTCAGCTCGCACGTCTTACCGAAAAAACGGGCAATGATCCGAGAAGAATAGGGCTCTCCGCTACCGTCGGCGATCTTTCTGCAGCGGCGAGATGGTTGGGAAAAGGTTCCGGAAGACCGACGGCTGCTCCTGAACCTTCAAAAAAAGGTCTTGTCTGGCGTATCGGTATGGAACATTTTTTCATTAACTCCGAAGACACGTCGGATTCTAAGGAAGCCGCCGTTTCCGTGACGCTCGGCGAATCCTCTCCGGACGATAATCTTCTTTCAGAAACTGATTCCGACGCTGAAGTATATTCTCTCGACAAGGGTTTCGAATACGTTTACGACTGCGTTCAAGGCAGGAAATCACTTGTTTTTTCCAATTCACGTGAAGAAACCGAGTACGTTACAGCCACGCTGAGACAGATAGCACGTTATCGCGGAGACGATGATATTTTTTTGATTCATCACGGGAATCTATCCGCTGCTATAAGAGAAGATGCCGAAATGAAAATGAAAGAAAGCGACAAGCCTACCGTCACGTGCGCTACGACTACTATGGAGCTCGGCATCGACATTGGAAGACTCGAACGAATCATCCAGATCGGAGGTCCCAATTCAGTTTCTTCGTTTCTCCAGCGCCTCGGAAGATCCGGAAGACGCGGAGATCCGCCTGAAATGATGATGGTATTCAGAGAAGAAACGCCCCTTCCCAATGCGCCTCTCCCTGAACTTATCCCTTGGGAACTGCTTCGCGCGATAGCTATCGTTCAGCTTTACGTTGAAGAACGATTCATCGAGCCTCCTTTTACCGTGACGCTTCCGTTCAGCCTTCTGTTCCATCAGACGATGTCTGTTCTTTCCTCACGCGGAGGTATGACTCCTAATGAGCTTGCATCCAGGGTACTATCACTTCCACCTTTCGCTTCCGTTACTCCTGAAGATTTCAAAACGCTTCTTATTTCGATGATTAACGATGATTATCTTGAACTCTCGGACGACAACGAACTGATCATAGGACTTCGCGGGGAAAAGATCATCAATTCATATAAGTTTTTCGCTGTTTTCAAAGATTCCGATGATTTTACTGTCAGATGCGGTTCGGATGAGATCGGTACCATTTCGACGGCTCCGCCGCCCGGCGACCGCTTTGCACTTGCCGGAAGAGTGTGGGAAGTTGAGGAAGCCGACGCTAAAAGAAGGCTGATTTATGTCAAACCCGTAGAGGGGAAAATGCAGATCGAATGGCCCGGAGATTACGGTGAAATCAACACGAGGATCATCGAGAGAATGAAACAGGTCCTCATTGAAGATTCCGAGTATCCGTATCTAAAAGAAGGAGCGCTTACGCGTCTTCGCGCCGCAAGAGCCGTTGCTCGAACGACAGGTATCACAGATCACGATATCGTGAGAACTGGAGGCTCGACCTGGGTCTGGTTCCCTTGGCTCGGTACGAGGTCTTTCAGAACTGCGAGGCGTTTTCTCGCTTGCAATTCGGGTGAGTTCGGAGTGACCGGAATCCAATTCAACGGATGTTATTATATCTCATTTAAAATCAAAAACGGCACGGGCGACGAACTCCTTGATAAACTCGCTTTGCTCTCATCACGTGGGATAGATAAAGAATCTCTCGTTTCACCGAACGAAGCTCCGGCTTTCAACAAATTCGACCCGATGATTCCTGCCGAACTCTTGAGAAAATCGTTTATTTCCGACAAACTCAGATCCGATGAACTTGAAAAGAGGCTTTCCGAAAGGATCAAACCTCTGCCATGAAGAAAGGACGAAACGGGAAATGCCTGAATTCATTACCGTTACCGGTGCACGCGTTAATAATCTTAAAAATATAAACCTTTCTATCCCGAGAGATAAGCTAGTTGTATTTACGGGTTTATCCGGCTGCGGGAAGTCTTCACTTGCTTTCGACACTCTTTACGCAGAGGGTCACAGAAGATTCGTCGAGAGCCTTTCTTCGTATGCAAGAATGTTCCTTGGTCAGCTTGATAAACCGGACGTTGACTCGATCGAGGGGCTTTCTCCGGCAATATCTATAGATCAGAAAACTACCTCTAAAAATCCCCGTTCGACCGTCGGAACCGTGACTGAGATATACGACTATCTCAGACTTCTCTATGCGCGCCTCGGAGTTCCGCATTGTCCTGTCTGCGGGAAAGAGATCCGACAGATCTCAGCCGATCAGATCGTAGACAGAATCATGGATATCCCTTCGGGCGAGCGCTTTATAATCCTTTCACCCGTAGTAAGAGGGAAGAAGGGAAGACACGATAAGGTTTTTTCCGATGCAAAGAAAAACGGGTTCGTCAGAGTACGTGTCGACGGAGTAAATTACGATCTCGACGATACTCCCGACCTCGATAAAAACCAGAAGCATACCGTGGAACTCATCGTCGACCGTCTGGTAATGAAAGACGATCTCAGAAGCAGAGTGACCGATTCTGTCGAGTTGGCTCTGAAGGAATCTGAAGGCGTCGTCGCTTGCGAGACAGTTCCGCGAGACGGCGGTGATCCTTTCAGATATGATTTCTCGACCAACTTCGCTTGTGAGGAACACGGAGTGAGTTTCGGGAAACTTGAGCCGAGAATGTTCTCATTCAATAATCCATTCGGCGCATGTAAAGTATGCTCGGGTTTGGGCGTTTTCAGATCGGTCAGCGCAGAAAAGATCATTCCCGATAAATCGCTGTCTCTCAAGGACGGCGGGATTGCTGTAAACGGTTTTAAATCCCTGACTGAAGACTCATGGAACGGTCCTCTCATCAAATCCGTTGTTGAAAGATTCGGAGGCTCTCTTGACATGCCTTTGGAGAGATTCCCGAAGAAAGCGCTTGAAGCGCTTCTTTACGGCACCGACGAGCCTTTCGACATAGTCAGATATTTCGGAGACAGAGCGACACGGCAGATTACGTCTTTCGAGGGCGTCATCAAGATCATAGAACATCGCGCTGAACCCGGTGCGTACGGTGCGGATTATTACGATCAGTTCATGATTGATACCGAATGTACGGCGTGTCACGGAAAACGTTTGTCACCTGATGTACTCGCAGTTACCGTCGGCGGATTGAATATAGCGGATTTCTGCAGTTTGTCTGTTTCAGACGCTCTCAAATTTACCGAGAATCTCAAGTTTTCCGATATGGAGTATCAGATCGCTCGCGAGATCGTAAAAGAGATAAAAAGCCGCCTCGGTTTCCTGTCAAGCGTCGGACTCGAATATCTAACGTTAGACAGAAGGGCTTCAACTTTATCGGGAGGAGAAGCACAGCGGATTCGATTGGCAACGCAGATTGGCTCCTCCCTTGCGGGAGTTCTCTATATTCTTGACGAACCGTCGATCGGTTTGCACCAACGCGACAACGGAAAACTCATTGATACGTTAAAAAAACTTCGCGATATAGGGAATAGTGTTATAGTCGTCGAACACGACGAAGAAATGATGAAATCGGCTGATTATATCGTTGATATCGGGCCCGGAGCGGGAATACACGGAGGCGAGGTCGTTGTCTCCGGAACTCCATCTGAAGTCGCTTCCTGCAAAAAATCCGTTACGGGCGACTTTCTTTCCGGAAGACGTTCGATCTCCGTACCATCAGAGAGACGAAAGGGAAACGGCTCTTTCGTTACGATAGTCGGCGCTAGAGAGAATAATCTGAAGAATATAACCGTCAATATCCCACTCGGCGAGTTCGTCTGCATTACCGGAGTTTCGGGGTCCGGGAAATCATCTCTGATAAACTCTATCCTTTATCAATCGCTCGCTTCAAAACTCAACCGCGCGATAACTTATCCCGGCAAGCACGACAGGATCGAAGGCGTCGAGAATCTTGATAAAGTTATAAGTATTGACCAGAGTCCTATTGGTAGAACGCCGAGATCGAATCCGGCAACTTACACCGGTCTTTTCGGGGATATAAGAGATCTTTTCGCAAAAACGCCCGGAGCAAAGATCAGAGGATATAAAAGCGGACGTTTTTCTTTCAACGTTCGCGGAGGAAGATGCGAAGCATGCGAAGGAGACGGCGTCAAAAAAATTGAAATGCATTTTCTTCCCGACGTATACGTCACGTGCGACGTCTGTAAAGGCAAAAGGTATAATAAAGACACCCTTGAAGTCAAGTATAAAGGAAAAAATATTGCAGACGTGCTTGATATGACCTGTGAAGAAGGCGCTTCTTTTTTCAGCGAGGTTCCCAAACTGGCAAACCGGTTGAAACTCATGTGCGACGTCGGACTCGGGTATATTAAGATCGGTCAATCTTCGACAACTCTTTCGGGAGGCGAGGCACAAAGGGTAAAACTATCAACCGAGCTTTCTAAAAGATCGACAGGAAAAACGGCATATATACTCGATGAACCGACAACGGGTCTACATTCGGCTGACGTTGAAAAACTGATAAAGATCCTCGACCGTCTGGTCAATGCAGGCAATTCCGTAATCGTAATTGAACACAATCTCGATATGATAAAAACCGCGGACTATATTATCGATCTCGGTCCGGAAGGCGGTGATTGCGGAGGAGAAATCGTCGCCTGCGGAACGCCCGAAGAAGTCGCATGCTGTGACAGATCGTATACGGGTCAGTATCTCAGAACCAAGCTTTCAGAAGACGGAAAAAAGTAATACGGTTCGATATCTGTTCATATAATCGCGCAGAATACTGCGGAGGTTAATATGAATAAAAGAATTGTTCGGTTAATTATAGTTGCTTTTTTACCTTTTCTTGTATCTTGCGGAGGTAAGAAAACCGTTTATCCTGACTTGGAACAAGGTCTTATCCTTGAGATAAGAGCGGATGGACGATCGCCGGAATCCAGAATGGTTCTCTGTTTCGATAAGACCGAAAACAGATACAGGGGGAAAGTAATCGAGCCGGAAGAATTTTCGAACGTATCCTTGACGTATGAGAACGGCGCTGTTACAATCATATCGGGAAACGTCGTTTTACCGTTCGATGAAAAATCCGGGACGGGAATTGCTGTTATTTTTCAAGTTTTGGACGATATGTCGGCCTATGGTGCGCCCGAGAAGGGACGCCGGTTCGATATCGACGGTTATCATATTGAGATTGAACCGTCGCCTACTCAACGGAGGATCGCTTTCTCAATAAACGGTCCGTGTTTCAAAAGATCGTTCGTGCTGAGCGATAAGTCCGAATAAACAACCGAGCGTTAACCGGAAAATTCCGGTTGAACCGCATATAAGAAAAAAGAAAAGGAGAGATGAAAAATGAGCGTTATTATTTTGACTTCGACGAATTTTAATGAAGAAGTGATCAAGAGCGAAAAAAAAGTCCTTATCGATTTTTGGGCGCCTTGGTGCGGTCCATGCAGAATGATGAGTCCGGTTGTGGATGAGATAGCCGAAGAAACGGACGAAGTAAAGGTTTGTAAGGTCAACGTAGACGAAGAACCAGACATCGCAATGAAATACGGTATTATGTCCATTCCGACACTTTTGGTTATAGAGAACGGCGAAGTGACCGGGAAATCTATCGGTGCAGTTCCGAAAGAGAGCGTTCTCGCCCTGATCGGCGCATAAATAATTATCTTTTCATTTGTATGAATCCGGGGACCGCCGTAATGATCGGCGGTTCTCTTGATTTTTTATATATTGTTTGTTATAATACTTTGTTGTAAGTTTTTCTGAAAGAAAATGATGTTTTAAACCAATGAAGAGCGATCTCTCAAAAAAGTGCGAGTCTGTCTTCGAGATGATTTCCGTAGAAGGGGTCCGGCCGCGTCTTCTTCTTCACGCGTGCTGCGCTCCTTGTTCTTCTTACGTCATTGAGTATTTAGAACCGCATTTTGACCTTACTCTTTTCTTTTATAATCCGAAT
>JAFWPR010000170.1 GCA_017545225.1 Clostridia bacterium | reverse complement strand
CATATTGATCCCTCTGTAGGCGATATACCTGTCGGTGATCGCCGCCATTTCCTGACGGGAGAGATTCGCCTCGGGTTTGAACAGACCGCCGGGATAGCCGTTGACGAGCCCCGTTTTCGACGCCCAGCCGACGTAAGGCGCGTACCACTCTTTCGCCGGTACGTCTTTGAACTTGTCGGTCGTCTCGGGCGTTCCTCCGTCGATTCGGCAGAGGATCGTGACGAACATTCCGCGCGTCAGAGAACTCTCGGGCTCGAATTTCGTCGCGGACGTCCCGACCATAAGTCCGTTTTCGTAAACGTATTTAACGTATTCGTAATACCATTCGGTCTTCTGTACGTCCTTGAAATCCACCGTCAGGGACTCAGACTTCACAGCCGCAGGGATAAAAGCGATCAGAAAGACCGCCGCGATCAGAAGAGAGAGCGTTCTTTTAAGCATTTTCTATACCTCCGACATTGGTCAATCAGCGGGAGCGTTTACCGGTTTCATGCCTCTTTCCGCATACCATCCGGTCATGAACGCGCCGCGGAACGCGAGATTGAAATCATCGCTTTCGTACCAGTAGAACGTCGATCCCTCGTCTATTCCTTTAGACGCGAAATAGGAGAGGTATCTCTCGTTGTAAGGCATCTCTTCATTTGTAAATTTCTTGATCGACTCGTTCAGTATGAACCGGTCGACGTCAGCGTCCCCCTGGATAAATATCGTGTACCTGTTATCGTTGACGTAGGTGTTGTTCCGGGTAATCCATCCGCGCCTGTGTGCGTCCGTCGAGACGTCGGTACTCCAAATATTTCCGCAGGTGTACATTATGAGGTTGTTCTCGACAACGGAATCGATCTTCTCCCCGGTGGAACAGAAGACCTCGCCGCCTTTATGTACCCCTGCCTCAACGACCTCTCCGTCGAGGCAGAGTCTTACGTGCTGCGCCGCCATATCGGACTGCTGCTCGGTCATTCCGTAACCGATGTATGCGAAAATATTATCGTGAACGTGGAAATCGATCTGTTTGTTCAGTCCGTAGATACCGGTCTCGTCTCTTGCAGATTCATTTTCGCAGATGGACTCGACCGCGTTCCCGGAGCAGATTATCACGTTATCGTAATACTCAATGTTCTCAAAATTACGCGGCTTTGCTCCCGGAGTCCATTCGCCGCCGTGCTGCGTCGAAAGAGGACCGTCGCCGACGTCGTGCAGATAACAGTTGTATACGGTCTCGTTCAGCGCGGTCCCGAAGCTCTCCATGCCGGATTCCATCGACGAGATCGCTCCGCCGCACCATCCTATCTCACAGTTCGATACGATGAGCCCGTCGCCGGCGAGCACAGCCCCGTGAGTTCCGCTATAGAGGATCGAAAGATTGTCGAGCCTTTTGCCGTGCTGTTCATCGGAAGCCTTCGATATACCGTTTGCGGGAACCTCCCATTCGCTTCCCGTGACCATGACCACATATCCTTCGGTAGCGACCTTGATATCGTCGAAGACGTCGCCCGGATTGCCCATATCACAATACATATACAGTTTGTGATCCACGTTGTCGGTTATATATTCGAGATTGTGCGTAAGCGCAGTTCCGGGGTTCGTCATCGGCGTTCCGCCGCATACGAACCACTCTTTTCCGTTGCACATATATCCGTAATACTTCGTTTTGTCCGAAGAACTGAAGAACGGTTCGACGGTATCGTGACCGGGATATTGTTTGACGGAGAGCATCCGTACGCCGACGTATTCTCCGCGGTTGATAACGAGATTGCCGCAGGAACTTTTCTGACCGCGGCTGCCGTCGTCCTTGTCTTCCCAGAATCCGACGTCGTCATCGAGAAGCCATACGTTTTCCCACTCGGTCGGGAGCCACGTTCCCGCGGCGTCCTCGTCGGAGCGGACCGCGCCGAAGTCAAGCGCGTGTGTAAACTGAGGTTTCGGACCAGTACCGTATGCTCCGTAAGTCACGTCGTCTATGAGGTCGAGAGTGACCGTCATACTATGCCCGTATCTGTTGGGGTAAAAGATCGAGCCCCTCTCAAAGAACACTCCGTCTCCCGCTTTGAGCTTTGTCTTTCTGAGGTGCATCCCCGGATAATTCTTGTATTCCCAGAGCATAGAGATGCTTTTCCATGGAGTTTCGGGCGTCAGACCGTCGTTGTTGT
>JAFWPR010000169.1 GCA_017545225.1 Clostridia bacterium | reverse complement strand
GTTAACAAGGTCGCCCGACCAAGGATCTCCGGGGTTTTCAGGATCGTCAGGCTTGAATCCCGGAGGATTGGTGCCCTGCGTCAGGGTTAAGGAGAATCCTATCTTTTCTCCGTCCTCGGGATCTCTGCCGAGAATGGTGGAGAACGGTACGGACCACTCCATCGTTACGAGATTATCGGGACCGTAGGTGATGATGAAGTCCCTGCCGCCTACCGGGATGTAGGTCGGATCGTAGCCGTACTGTCCCCAGCCGTTGCCGGACAGATCGGAGAAGAAGTAATGACCCATCAGATATTCGCCGGTCTCGGTGTTCCGTCCGACGACGTAGTAGAAGGCTCTGCCGGTCCTGTCGCCGAACTGGACGGAGAACGCGGTGTTCGCCCAGAAGTTATCCTCGATGGCTCTGAACGTTCCGTCGTCGTTGAAAGAATCGTTGTAGAGCGGATTATCTTTCGTCGAGCCGGGAAGAGGCGTAACGCGTCCGTCATAGTAGAGAGACGAGAACTGCTGAACCGGAGTCTCGGGAGACGTGTACTGAACGGCAAAGTTGACGCCGTGCTGGTAGTCCCACGAAACGTAAGCCTCGACGGATGCCTTCATCGCCTGAGATCTCTCGAGAGAGGGGCTGTACATATCGTTCGATCCCTTGAGGATGATCTCGTCTCTCGGGATGCCGAGAGGATAGTACTCGCCGCCATCGACGTCGATAACGCCGTCCTTGACGACCTTGCTCGGAAGAACGCGTTTCAGCTCGAAGCAGTAATTGGTTACGTCGGGTTCGTTCGTCCTCGTGCAAAGATCGGGGATCGGATACCCGTTTTCCGTCGTATCCGTGCCGGTCGGGTACGAGGACGCCGGGATCACAACCATTGATACGATGAATACCAATGAAATGATCGCGCATATAATTCTTTTTGCCATTTTTCTCCCTTTCTGCTGCCTTCAAGCAACATAAAAAATACGATTTAGGGGCCTTTGGACCTCTGACTTTTATAATTATATATGAGAAGTTATTATTTGTCAACAGAAAAGAGAGGCGAATTCGCGTTTTTTATGTAAATTTTCTTTGTATCTGACGTCGGGAAGTTCAAATAATTAAATTGCCGTTAATAAAAAAATATACCCGCCGAAAAGCGGCGGGTATATCGGTTTGAATACGTTTTTACATAGTGAATTCACTCTTCCGCGTCGGCGGAGGGAGGGATCTCTTCGACGTCGCGCGAGCTGCGGCCGAGCCGTCTTCTTCTGATCCACATACCGGGAGCGAAGATCATGAGGATCGGATAGATCTCAAGACGGCCGAGGAGCATATCGAACGAGAGAAGGAGTTTAGCCGGCTGAGAGAAAAACATAAAGTTGCCGTCAGGCGGGCTGATGCCGCCGAGTCCGGGCCCGATGTTGTTCAGACACGACATGACGGCGGTAAATGTCGTCGTGCCGTTGTTTTGCGCAGCGGGGTCGAGCGAAAGGAGCAGGCACGAGAAAACGACTATCACGGAGTAGAGGACAAAATAGACGAGCGTTCCGCGAATCGTCGTATCCTCGACGGGTTTTCCGTCAATTTTGACCGGGTGAACGGAGCGCGGATGGAGAAGCTTTTTCAACTCCGCGATACCTGCTTTGACAAGTATGATTATCCTCTGAGTTTTGATTCCGCCGCCGGTCGAACCCGCCATCGCGCCGAGGAACATCAGAAGAACGATGACGCACTTCGAGAGAGTAGGCCAATTGTTGAAGTTCACCGCGTTTCCGCCCGTGCTGAAACCGGTCGTCGTAATAAGAGACGACACATGGAAAAACGCGTAACGGAGCGAAGTGCCGAAGTTCCTGTAGATATGAATGATATTAGCGGCGACGACGCCCGTGGAGACCGCTATGATCACGAGATACACGCGGAGTTCGAGATTGCGTACCGCCTTTTTCACCTGTTTGATCAAAATGAAATAGTAGATATTGAAATTCACGCCGAAGATGAGCATGAACACCGAAACGACGACGTCGATATATACGCTGTTGTATGCGCCGACGCTCGCCGCCTGATTGGAAAATCCTCCCGTTCCGGCAGTGCCGAACGCATGGATCAGCGCGTCGTACGGCGTCATGCCGCCGCATATCAGGAAGATCACCTCAAGGAGGGTGATCCCGAGATAGATTCCGTAAAGGATCTTCGCCGTTTTGCTCATTTTGGTGACGAGCTTGCCCACTTCAGGGCCGGGCACTTCGGCGCGCATGATATGCATTCCGCGGGAGCCGGAGATCGGAAGGATCGCCATGACGAAGACCAGAACGCCCATACCGCCTATCCAGTGGGTGAAGCTGCGCCAGAACAGCACGCCGCATCCGATGGCGGCCGGAGTCCCCGTCGCAACGTCGGCGAGTTTGGCAGGATCAATGACTGACGCCCCGGTCGTAGTGAACCCGGACACCGTCTCGAAAAACGCGTCGATATACGTGGGGACGGCTCGGGAAATGAGAAGAGGAAGCGCGCCGAACGCCGACATGATTATCCACGAAAGTGCAACGATGGCAAGGCCGTCACGCGCGAAGAGCGCGCCGTCCCTCGGCGCCTTAATGCTGATAAGCAATCCGGCGGCTTCGAGAGCGGCGATCGGGATAACGAACGACAGGATATCGTTCCATTCCCTGTAGATCAGCGTAACGGCGAGCGGGATCACCATGAACGCCGCCTCAGCAAGCATTATCCTGCTGAGAATGTACCTCATAGACTTGAAGTTCACTTTTTGGATCCTCCCCGACGGACGATATCAGGAAGCGTCGTAAGCGTCTTGTCCATCGTAATGACGATGACGCTGTCTCCGTCCTCGATCTCGGACGAGCCGTCCGGGATAACGATCCGTCCGTTTGAGCGAACGATCGCGGCGATCAGAACGTCGTCCCTGATCGAAAGATCGGCGAGCGGCTTTCCGGTGAGTCCGGTCTGCGCAGACGCGGTGAACTCGACCGCCTCAACGCGTCCACCGACGAGCTGATGAAGCGTCTTGACGCCGTTTTCGGGCGACGTCCTCATCGACCTGACGTACTGCAGGATCCTGTCGGCGGTGATCGCGCTGGGAGTGACGATCGTGTCGGTCAGAGCGTTTCGGGAAACGAGATCGGAGAACGATTTGCGGTTGACCTTGGCGACGACTTTTCCGACGCCGCATTTGGCTGCGTACATCGAAAGCAGAATATTGCCCTCGTCGATGCCCGTGAGAGCGACGAAAGCGTCCGTCTTCGTTATTCCCTCCTCGGCGAGAAGCTCGATATCCGAGGCGTCTCCGTTGATTATGAGTTCGTTCGGGAAGTGCTCGCTAAGATGGCGGCAGCGCGCCGGGTCTTTGTCGATAACCGTAAATTTGATCCCCGCGTCGGTGAGTTCCTTAGCGAGATAATAACCGATGTTGCTCCCTCCGGCGATGATCGCGGAGTTGACTCCGGCGCGGAGAGCGCCGAGGTGGGAAAAGAAATTCTTGAGTTCCTGCGTCGATGCGGTGATGTATATCGTATCGCCCTCACGCAGAACGAAATCGCCTGACGGGATGGTGACGTGTCCCGCGCGCTCGACGGCGCATATAAGAACCTTAGCGCGGACGGACGACGACAAGTCGGAAAGAGCAAGCCCGTCGAGGCGGGAGCCCTTCCCTATCAGATATTCGAGAAGTTCGAGGCGGCCCTTTGCAAATGACTCGAGCTTGATCGCCGTCGGAAATCTGAGGACGCGCGCGATCTCGCGGGCGGTCGCCTTTTCGGGGTTGATCGCCATCGAAAGGCCGAAATCGTCTCTCATGATCCTGAGCTGTTGTTCGTATTCGGGATTTCTCACCCGGGCGATCGTATGAGCCGTGCCGAGCTTTTTGGCGAGCATACAGATCAGCAGATTGATCTCGTCCGCGTGCGTACAGGCGATGACGAGATCTGCCGTCTTCGCGCCGGCTTCCTCCTCGACGCCGTACAGAGCGCCGTTGCCGCAAATACCCATGACGTCGCAGGTGTTGACGATATCCTCGACGACAGTCTTGTTGATATCGACGACGGTGACGCTGTGCGACTCGGACGCCAGGCGCTCCGCGAGCGATTTGCCTACCTTGCCCGCTCCTATTATGATAATCTTCATCTATATTACTCCGTTTCGATTCTTTCGCTTTATCAAATGAGAATTATAGCACTAAAATATATATAATTCAATACCTTAAGGGAATTCAGTCAAATTATCCGAAATCGAGGCGATTTTTCTTTCGATTTTTTTCGTATCGCGCCCCGTTTCGCGTTGCATTGTTCATTAAATTGTGGTATATTTATTAGCGTAAAAAAATATTTATCCGTCGTAAGGCGGCGACCGGAGCGGCGGGAAAGGAAGATGTAAGATGGGATATACCGAAAAAACACTTGAAGCGATCAGCGCAAAGTATGCGCATCAGCCCGAGTTTATTCAGGCGGTGACCGAGGTGTTCGAGTCTCTCGAACCCGTCATCACGAAGAACGAGAAGCTTTACGAAAGCGAAGCGATCCTCGAGAGGATCACCGAGCCCGACAGACAGATCATTTTCAGAGTGCCGTGGGTCGACGACTCCGGCAAGATCCGCGTGAACACCGGATACAGAGTACAGTTCAACAACTCTATCGGTCCTTACAAGGGCGGTCTGAGACTTCATCCCTCCGTCAACCTTAGCGTTATCAAGTTCCTCGGCTTCGAGCAGGTCTTCAAGAACTCCCTCACCGGTCTGCCCATCGGCGGCGGCAAGGGCGGTTCCGACTTCGACCCGAAGGGCAAATCCGACCGCGAGGTCATGGCGTTCTGCCAGTCCTTCATGACGGAACTTTGCAAATATATCGTCGCGGACACCGACGTCCCCGCGGGCGACATCGGGACCGGCGCGCGTGAGATCGGATATATGTTCGGTCAGTACAAGAGGATCAGAGGTCTTTACGAAGGCGTCCTCACCGGCAAGGGTCTCTCCTACGGCGGATCGCTCGCAAGGACCGAGGCGACCGGATACGGTCTGCTCTACATCGTCGACGCGCTCCTCAAGGATCACGGCACTTCCCTCGACGGCAAGACCGTCGTCATCTCCGGCGCCGGAAACGTCGCGATCTACGCGGCTGAAAAGGCGACCGCCCTCGGCGGAAAAGTCGTCACGATGAGCGACTCGACCGGATGGATCTACGACAAGGACGGCGTCGATCTCAAAGCGATCAAAGAGATCAAGGAAGTCCGCCGCGCGCGTCTTACCGAATATAAGAACTACCGTCCGGCTGCCGAGTACCACGAAGGCCGCGGCGTGTGGAGCGTGAAGTGCGACGTCGCTCTTCCCTGCGCTACGCAGAACGAACTTCTCATCGACGACGCGAAAGAACTCGTCAAGAACGGAGCGATCGCGGTATGCGAAGGCGCGAACATGCCGACGACGATCGAGGCGACCAAGTATCTGCAGGAGAACGGCGTGCTGTTCATCCCCGGAAAAGCCGCCAACGCGGGCGGCGTTGCGACCTCGGCTCTCGAGATGTCTCAGAACAGCGAACGCCTCAGCTGGTCTTTCGAGGAAGTCGACAGCAAACTCCACGGCATCATGACGAACATCTATGCGAATATCGCGAGCGCGTCCGAGGAATTCGGAATGAAAGGCAACTACGTTGCAGGCGCGAACATCGCGGGATTCAAAAAGGTCGTCGACGCTATGCTTGCCCACGGCGCCTGCTGACCGTCGGACTGTCGCCTTCAGCGCAGAACGAAAAAGCACGGTTTAATTATTTATTAAAACACAAAAAATCCGTAGTTTTCATCTTCTTCAAGGTGAAAATCCTACGGATTTTTTCATTATAATGCTTTTTCTATCGCCGTTTTGCCCCTCGACGTATTTGAATGCGCCTCACGGGGCAAGAACGGCGATTCTGCATCTGAATCCAACAGTCCCTAAAACGTGTTGTATCAGCTGTTTTTATCAATAAATAACCGCGGGATCGGCAATTTGTAAAAACTTGTTGTTGAATATGCCGATTAAATTTTCACATCGGCATATTGATTTTGACCGCGGCTTTTGTTATAATACATTGTACGGAAGACCGGAAGGCGTCAAAAGGGCGCCGCGGGGACGCCGTCACTTTTGAAACAGGAGCAGAGAAAATGGTTTCACGTGAGGTAACTATCAATAACAATGTGGGACTCCACGCGCGCCCCGCTACTTTCTTCATTCAGAAAGCGAACTCGTACAAGAGCTCCATCTGGGTCGAGAAGGACGACCGCCGCGTGAACGCCAAGAGTCTGCTCGGCGTTCTGTCTCTCGGTATCGTCAAGGGAATGACGATCACTCTTCACGCCGACGGCGCGGACGAGGCAGAGGCGATCGAGGGGCTTGCCACTCTGATCGACACCGGTTTTTCCGAGTGACCCTCCGCGGTCAGACCGCGGGCAAGGACAATTTTAATACCGTATGATCAGAGCGAGGCACTTTCCGTCCTCGCTCGATTTGTTAGGAAAGGAGCTGACGCTGTGGAAAACGAACGGCAGCCCCGAAAAAGAGATATAGCGGCTCTGCGAAAAAAAGCGGCGTCGCTTCCCCGCTCGCCCGGCGTGTATATCATGCGGGACGCATCGGGCAAGATAATTTACGTAGGCAAATCGCGTTCGCTGCGCGACAGGGTCTCCTCGTATTTTCACGGCGCGCACGACGTAAAGACCGAGAAAATGGCGTCGTCCGTCGCGGATTTTTCCTTCATCACGTGCGACACGGAGATGGAGGCGTTCGCGATGGAGAACAGCCTCATAAAACAGCATACGCCCCGCTATAACATCAAGCTGAAGGACGCGAAGTCCTATCCTTATATCAAGGTATCGGTGAAGGACGAGTATCCAAGGATCACGATGACGCGCAAACGCGCGGCGGACGGGTCGCTCTATTTCGGTCCGTATTCGTCGACGTCGACGGTTTACCCCGTCATTTCGTCTCTTGAAAAAACGTTCGGCATCCCGTCGTGCCGCAAGTCCTTTCCCGAGGATATCGGGCGCGGAAGGCCGTGCGTAAACTATCAGATAAGGCGGTGCCTCGGCGTCTGCGCGGGCAGAGTGAGCCCCGAGGAATATCGCGAGGTGATCGACGCTGCCGTTTCCGTTCTTCGCGGCGACACCGCGGAAGTCGAGAGAAAACTGACCCGCGATATGGAGAAGTTTTCGGAGGAGCTGCAGTTTGAATCGGCGGCGAGATGCCGCGATACGCTCGCGGCGCTCCGGAAGCTTCGCGAAAAGCAGAAGACGGTCGGTTCGCCCGACGTCGAGTGCGACGTTATAGGTTTTTGCACCGCTTCGATGACGGAGGCGAACCACGACTCGGTATCGGTATATTACATCCGCGGCGGGTGCGTCTCTGACAGCGAGCATTTCCTGTTCGACGACCGCGCGCTGACCGCGCCCGACGGGGACATCCCGCCGGAGGAGTCGCCGCTCGCGTCGTTCGTCGCGGGACTCTACCGCACGAGGGAGTATATCCCGAAAGAGATCCTTCTGTCTTTTGAACTGTCAGAGGATGACACGACGGAGATCGAGGCGTTCCTCGCCTCGCTCTGCGGACATAAAGTGACTCTGCGCACGCCGAAAAGAGGCGCGTCGAAGTATCTGTGCGACATGGTCGTCAGCGACGCGAGATCTCACACCGAGTCGAAGGTGACTAAAACCCGCGCGGCGGAAAAGACGCTCGCGACTCTTTCCTCCCTTCTCTCGCTCGAAGTTTATCCCGAGCGGATCGAGGCGTACGATATCTCGAACCTCGGTTCGGAGCATATCACGGCGGGAATGGTCGTCGCCGTAGGCGGAGCGATGAAAAAGAGCGAATACAGAACGTTTTCGATAAAGGGACTCAAAAATCCGGACGACTACGCCTCGATGAGAGAGACGCTCCTGAGGCGCGTTTCGCATATCGAGCCTAACGCCGCCGAGGGGATCGGGCGCGAACCCGATTTGATCCTGCTCGACGGTGGCGCGGGCCACGTTTCGGTCGTCAGGGAGGCGCTTGACGAAGCGGGTTTCGGATATATCCCCGTATTCGGAATGGTCAAGGACGATTTTCACAAGACGAGAACGCTCATCTCTCCCGAGGGAGAGTGCGATATCTCGAAGCAGGAGAACGTGTTCAGGTTCATCTACGGGCTTCAGGAGGAAGTCCACAGATTCACGATAGGACGGATGAAAAAGGCGAAGAGGAAGACGCTCCGCACGTCGTCGCTCGAGAAGATACCGGGGATAGGCCCGGCGAAGGCGAAGGCGCTGCTCGCGCACTTCAAAAAGCTCGACGCGATAAGATCCGCGAACAAAGAACAGCTTTTGAGCGCGCCCGGGATCGGCGCGAGGGACGCGGACGCGATCCTTGCATTTTTCGGGGATGAAAAGAAAGGAAAAGCAAAATGAGAGTAATTACGGGAACGGCGCGGGGGACGAAACTCGCGACGCTCGATTCGGACGCGACGAGACCGACGTCGGACAAAGTCAAAGAGGCGATCTTTTCGATGATCCAGTTCGATCTGGAGGGGCGGATCGTGCTCGATCTGTTCGGCGGATCGGGTCAGCTCGCGCTCGAGGCGCTGTCTCGCGGCGCGGAGCGCGCCGTCATCGTCGACTCGTCCCGCGAGGCGACGGCGACGATCATAGATAACGCGAAAAGGACTAAGCTTTTTGAAAAATGCAGAGTTTCGACGTCCGATTTCGCCTCGTACCTCAAAGGCGCGGCGGGACGCGAGAAATTCAATATCATTTTCCTCGATCCGCCTTACAATACGTCGCTTCTGCGCGACGCTCTCGTCGGGATAAAAAACGCGGATATACTCGCAGCAGGCGGGATAATCGTCGCCGAGAGCGACACCGGTTTCAAAGGCAAACCGTCGAAAAAGAAGAAGGACGAGCTTCTCTCCCCCGAGGCGGTCGCCGACGACGTTTTTTCGGGCGACGCGGACGCCGCGGCGCTCTACAGCGTGGAAAAGACGAAGATATACGGAAGAACGAGGGTGACGATACTCACTTCAAAGGAGGGTGAGAACGATGAGTAAGTTCGCGATTGTACCGGGCAGTTTCGATCCGATAACGGCGGGACACTTTGAGATCATCCGCCGCGCTGCGGCGATCTTCGACCGCGTGACGGTGGCGATCCTCGTAAACAGCGAGAAAGCGGGCACGTTTTCCCCCGACGAGAGGCTCGAAGCGGCGAACGCCGCGATACGGGAGCTTGAAAAAGACGGGATCACGAACGTCGACGCGCGCGTTTTCCGCGGGCTGACCGTCGACGCCGCGCGCGATGCCGGAGCCGGGTATATAGTAAAAGGGCTTCGCAACACATCCGATTTTGATTACGAATTCGGCATGGCGGAGATCACGCGCAGATTCGACGAAAATATCGAAACGGTCTTCCTTCCCTCCTCTCCCGAGTTTATGCACGTCTCCTCAACGTACGTTCGCGAGATCCTGAAATACGGAAAAGGCGACTGCAGGGCGTTCGCCCCGGGGACGGAAGAAATCATCAAGAAGTTTTACGAAAAGAAATAATCACGCGCCGCCCGGGTCCGAAAAAGGACCCGGGCGGTTTTCAACGTTCTTCATCCTGCGAAGTATTGAACGCCGCTTTGAGAATGAAGACCGCGGCGGGTGCTGCGATCATACCGGGGATACCGAAAAGCGAAAAGCCGAGGTACGCCGAGAAAAGGGCGACGAACGGGTGATGACCCATATATTTGCCGAGAAGTTTCGGCTCGATTATCTGTCTTACGACGTACATCACGCCGAGAAGGACGAGAAGTCCGATCCCTCTTTTGATATCGCCGCTTATGAAGAGGATCGCCGTCCACGGCCAAAGCACGGTTCCGGAACCGAGAACGGGAAGAATATCTATTATTGCTACGGCCGCGGCTATGAGGAAAGAATATCTGAATCCGAGAACGAGAAACCCGACGAACAGCTCGCAGAAGGTGACGAGCATAATGATCAGGTATGCGCGAATATAACCGGAAACGCCGCCTTTCGTCCGGGAACGCGCCGAGGAGAGCGATTCGCGCGCGCGGCGCGGCAAAAGAGAGAGAAAAGAATCTCTCACACCGTCCCTATCGGTCGTGAGATAGTATATTCCCGCGACGGAGACGGCGGCGGCGAAGACCGCGCCGGGGAACGAGGTGACGATCCCGCCCGCCGCCGAAGCGGTCCACGAATAAACGGCCTG
>JAFWPR010000168.1 GCA_017545225.1 Clostridia bacterium | reverse complement strand
TACGATTTGAAGATATAGGTCGGTATTAAATGATTTCGTAGGGAGGCATGCCCTCATGCCTCCGTGATGAGCATCCGGTATTCTTAATTTAAGGCTGCCGGAACAGAGGAGACCGAATTTGTCAGGCGGAGGCATCAAGGGATGCCTCCCTACGGCGCTCGGATGAAAGGTAAAAAGCAATATGAAAAAACTCATCTCTCTCTTCATTGCGACGATAATGCTCGCGGCGGCGATCGCCGCGGCTGTGCCTGCGTCCGCGGCAAATGCGTTCTCCGACGTCGCCGAGGATCGCTGGAGCGCGGGATCGATAGAATACGCAGTGAAAGAGGGCTACATGAACGGCGTCGGCGGAGGGAGATTCGATCCCGAGGGATCGCTGACCCGCGCAATGGTCGCGACCGTTCTGTGGCGGCGCGAGGGATCTCCCTCCCCGGCCGCGCCGAGCGGATTTTCCGACGTTCCCGCGGGGGAATGGTACACCGACGCCGTAGCGTGGGCGAAGGAGGCGGGCGTCGTTTTGGGCGTCTCCGAAACGGCGTTCGACCCGAACGGACTGATCACCCGGGAACAGCTCGCGACGATGCTGTTCAGGTTTTCGTCGAGCGCTCCGGTATCCGTTCCCGAAAGAGCGGATCTTTCCACGTTTGCGGACGATGAAAAAGTGTCGAGCTGGGCGAACGAACCGCTCGAGTGGGCGGTAAAAGCCGGCATCATCAACGGCACGGACGGCAACCGACTCGCGCCGGACGGATATGCGACCCGCGAGCAGTTCGCGGCGATAATCGAGAGATACGACGGATCGTTCAAACTCGCGTATAACGAACCCGTTCTGTTCTCGCATTACACGGAACCCGATTACCCGCTCGTGACGGACGCCGATTTCTACGTTTCGGCGGACGGTTCCGATGATAACGACGGATCCTTCGCTCATCCTTTCAGAACGTGGGAGCGCGCCCGCGACGCGGTGCGCACGCTCGACAGGACGGGACGGAGCGGTATCAAGGTCGCCTTCATGGCGGGCGATTACGGCCCGCTGCAGCTCGAGCTGACCGAGGAAGACTCAGGCACGGCGGAGTGCCCGATCACCTACTGCAAATACGGCGACGGCGACGTCGTCTTCAACAACGGGTTTGACGTAAAGGCAGAGGAATTCTCGCCGCTTGACGACGAAGAAAAAGCCCTTTTCCCGGAAAAGGCCGCCGACCGGATCAGAAAAGCCGACATATCGGACAGACTCACCGAATATGACCCCGTGACGTGCCTGATTCTCTCGGAAAACGGCGCGCTCAACCTCGCCCGTTTCCCCAATTTGTATTCCGACGGTACGGATTATCTCATTCAGGCGGGAAAAACGGAGGACGACCACCACATCCGTATATACCAGCAGTTCTTCAAGAAGCGGATCCCCACCTACCGCAGCGTGAAGGGAATGATCCTGTACGGATACATCATCACCGGGTGGTACAAGGATATGCTCGAAACCGACGGATTTACCGTCGACCCGGATAACGGCGACGTGATCGTCTGCGTTCCGCATCCCGAGGACGCTTATTTCATGGGCCACCTGCGGACCGAAGAGGGCTTCGCTTACGACTACTACCAGATGGCGATCCTGAACGTGTCCGACGAGCTTGACGCGAAGGGCGAGTTCTGGATCGACGGGGACACCGGCACTTTCTACGTGTACGACCCGTCCGGAGACTATCACTTCGTCGGAGGAAAGTCGTCGCGGATATTCGAAAGCGAATTTTACTATACCGGGGAAGAGGAAGGCGGAATGTTGACTCTCGGGGAGAACGTCGGGTACGTCACTCTGCTCGGCCTGAATTTCAAAAATTCGAGCAAATACGTGATACGGGCGCTGAACCATCCCCGCGGACTTACGATTGACCGCTGTTCCTTCTCCGGATGCGCCTCTAAGAATATGATCGAGATCCGAGCGGCAAATGATGGCGAGCCGCTCGATATTCTCATCACCCGGTGCGATTTCTCCTCCGCGGTCGGGCGCGCCGTCCTGGTGACCGAGGGCGATAACGACAGCTTCTCCCCCGATAACGTATACAGCGGCGGCCGTCTGTTTACCACGGGGAAAAACGTCGTCGTCGACAACAACTTTTTCACTCTGACGGGTCTGAGGATCGGAAATCTGGCAGCGGTCTGCGTTTGTCTGCCGGAGCCGCTTGTCAGCCACAACTACTTCAAGAGGTGTTACTGGCAATGTGTGGACATGAATATGTCCGTGGGCGCCGTCGTTGAATACAACGTGTTCGACGACGCATGCTGCAACGGGAACGATACGGGAGCCATAGGTCAGAGCTGTTATTTCGGAACGTGCGGAAACCGGATCAGGTACAATCTTTTCACGAATATGCACGGCGACGGTTACTCCCGGATGAATATTTACCTGGACAACGCCATAGGCACCGACGTGGTATCGAATTTGTTTTTCAATGCCGAAGGCGGAGCCATGAACAACGATATCTGCAAGTTCAACTCGTTCCGCGACAACGTGACGGTCTACGGAAAAGAGGGGTGCGGCTATACGACCGGCCATACAAGGGCGGTCATAGAGGGGATGACCTCCGGCGACCCGGATCCCGCCGCACACTTCGCATGGACTTACGGAAGATGGGTAAGTCTGTTCGGGTTCTTTGACGAGCACCCCGAGTATAAAGGTTACGCCGAGGAGAACTGGCCCGGATTTTTTGACGTCACCACCGACCTCGGCCGTTGGGAGGAAAAAGAATTCTGCGAGAACTCGTCCCTTGTGATAACCGGCAATCGCGGCTTCAACGCAAAAGGGGAGTCGACGGAATATGAGGAGATGCTCGCACAATACTCGACCATCGAGGACAACCTGAGCTACACTCTGGATGTGAATCCTCTGTTTGTGAATCCCACCGTCGGAGACTACCGGATACGCGATGACTCCGGTTTCCCGGATATCCGTTTTGAATCGATCGGAAGATATTAGTCAAATATAACTGAAGCAATATATCGAAAGGATCTCGGAAAACATGATAAAGGTCGCATTTTACGACGCGAAGGCGTACGATAAGCCGTCGTTCGAGCGGTACGGCACGCCTCGCGGCTTGAAGTTCAAATACTTGGAAACGAAACTGAACGAGGACACCGCCGAGCTTGCGAAGGGGTGCGACGCGGTGTGCGTTTTCGTCAACGATACGGTGAACGCCGCGGCGATCGACCGTCTTTACGCGCTCGGCGTGAAACTGATCGCCCTGCGCTCGGCGGGGTACAACAACGTTGACGTGCGGCACGCTTTCGGAAAGATCCACGTCGTCCACGTTCCCGCGTATTCCCCGTACGCCGTGGCGGAACACGCCATGGCGATGCTGCTCACGTCCGTGCGGCGCGTTCACAAGGCGTACAACCGCACGAGGGATTTCAATTTCTCGCTGAACGGTCTCTGCGGATTCGATCTTCACGGCAAGACCGTCGGAGTGATCGGCACCGGAAAGATCGGACGCATTTTCATCGACGAATGCCGGGGCTTCGGGATGAACGTGATCGCATACGATCCGTACCCCGCAGAGGACGCGGGGATCGAATACGTCCCGCTCGACCGTCTTTTCTCCGTGAGCGATATAATCTCGCTCCACTGTCCGCTGAACGACGGAACGTTCCACGTCGTCGACTCCGACGCGATCGACAGGATGAAGACCGGCGTCGTGATCGTCAACACCTCGCGCGGCGCGCTGATAGACGCCGAGGCGCTTCTCGAGGGGATCAAGTCGAGAAAGATCGGCGCTGCGTGTCTCGACGTGTACGAGGAGGAGGCGGACGTGTTCTTCGAGGACCGGTCGGGTCATATCCTCGACGACGATCTGCTCTCGCGGCTGATCTCCATGCCGAACGTGCTCGTGACCTCGCATCAGGCGTTTCTGACTGAGGAGGCGCTCAACGGCATTGCCGAGACGACCGTGAACAACGTTCTCTCTTTCTTTGAAAACGACGGGATATGCGACAACGAGCTGTGCTACCGGTGCGGGAACGTCGAAAGATGCAAAAACGGCAGGAGCGAAAGGTGCTTCTGACCGCAAAAAAAGATCCCCGGCGCGAGCCGGGGATCTTCTTATAGTCCGGGTTATTCTTTCACGGCACGGTACAGGAACGTCACGACCTGCCCGCGCGTACATGTGTCGGACGGGCTGAAGTGCGTCGCGTCCGTACCGAGGGTGATCCCTCTTTCGACAGCCCAGAGAACCGCCGAATAGAAGTAGTCGCCCGATTTAACGTCCTTGAAGGGATTACTCGTCTTTGAGGGCGCCGGCTTGCCGTTCGCTCTCCAGAGGAAGGTCACGATCTGCCCTCTGGTGCAGACGTCGTCAGGCGAGAACGCCGTCGCGCTCGTGCCTGTGGTGACCTCCTTCTCAACGGCCCACATGACCGCTTTGTAGAAGTAATCGTCCGCCTTTACGTCTTTGAAAGGGTTCTTCGTTACCGTCGGTTCCGGCTGACCCGCCGCGCGCCACAGGAACGTGACGACCTGACCGCGCGTGCATCCCTCTTCCGGAGAGAAAGTCGTGGAACTCGTGCCGGTCGTAATATTCTTTTCGACCGCCCAGTCGATCGGATCGTGCGCCCAGTTGCCCTTGGGCGGCATATCGAGGAACGTCCTGCCGGGGCAGTCGTCCCCGCCGGTGCAGGGCAGACCGCCCGCCGCAGTCGCGGTGACGGCGATCTTCAGCCGCATATAATCGCCCTTGAAGGCGTCAAGATCGAAGGTGCGCGACGCCGCGAATTTCAGCTCGCCGCCCGTCACCGTGCAACCGTCGAATATGCTGAATCCCTCGTCGATTCCGTTGCTGACGGCCTCGCCTTTATCAAAAGTCATCCCGTCCTTCGCCTTCAGAAGAACGTAAACGTAGTAGGTCCCGCCCTCCTCGAAGGTCACGTCAAACTCTTCCGTGGTGTAACCGCTGAGATACGGGAGCCACGACGCGCTGTCGATCTCGCAGTCCGTTCCGTTGACTGTGACGACGGGAGAAGTTTCAAGGCTCTTCTGTCCGGCTTTCGGCGGAGTGACCGCAACTTCGACGTTTTCGATCACGGACGGGTCGCTCTTCAGGTAAGCGGCGGTGTAGATCACCGTGATCGATTCAAGTTCGTAGTCCTCCTCGCGGTCGATCAGTTTCATGAGCTTGCCGTCTATAACCGTATAAGTGACGGTGTCCGTGAACGACAACGAGAGCTTACCGAGCGGGCCGCACATCTCGAAACCCTCGCCCGCCTGATCGTATAGCCCGACGCCCTCCCACCAGGAGCGGCATCTTGCGCCGAACGCCTCGTCTTGCAGGAACATATCGCGGCTTTCGCTGCTCCCGATCGTTTTATCGGGGTAGTATTTTCCCGCGACGTACGCGGCGTCCTTCCAGTTTGCGTCCATTTCCGCCGACAGGGCGGCGTCGCAGCATTCGGCGATCCCCGTTCCTTCTTCACCGATGACGTTCGGGAACAGCGCCGCGAAGCCGTCGTCGTCCGGTCCGCCGAAGCCGTCGCGCGCCGCGGCGACTACCGTCTCCGACCTTGTGATATCGTCGGAGTAGACGTACGTGAGCACGCTCTGCCCGTCGAGGAACACCTCGCCTGCGTACACCGTTGACGAGGCGACGATCTCTCCGTTGACCGCCGTAACGTTCATGACTGTCTCTGCCGCAGCGGCGAAGACGCCGAGAGGGAGCAGCGCGGCAAGAACCGCCGCTGCGAGGATTCTCAAAACGATCTTTCTTTTCATAAAAACGTCCTCCGTTGCTTAAAATGACTGCCGTTTTACTTTATTAATTCGCGTTTCTGTAAAGGAAAGTGACGAGTCCGTTACTTTTCTTTTCAATGGTTTTCGCTTCGCTCACAAAGACGGATTGCATTATTTATTCGCGTTTCTGTAAAGGAAAGTGACGACTTGTCCCCTTGTGCAGGTATCGGACGGCGAGAAGTGCGTCGCGTCCGTGCCGAGGGTGATGCCCTTTTCAACGGCCCACAGAACGGCGTCACGGAAGTAATCGTCCGCTTTTACGTCACCGAAGGGATTATCCGTCTTTGAGGGCGCCGGTTTGCCGTTCGCACGCCACATGAACGTTACGATCTGTCCTCTGGTGCAGACGTCGTCAGGCGAGAACGCCGTCGCGCTCGTGCCTGTGGTGACCTCCTTCTCAACGGCCCACATGACCGCTTTGTAGAAGTAATCGTCCGCCTTTACGTCTTTGAATGGGTTGTTCGTTATCGTCGGTTCCGGCTGACCCGCCGCGCGCCACAGGAACGTGACGACCTGACCGCGGGTGCATCCCTCCTCGGGAGAAAACGTCGTGGAACTCGTGCCGGTCGTAATATTCTTTTCGACCGCCCAGGCGACCGGCGCCGCGTAATATGCGTCGGCGGGAACGTCCTTGAAGTTCAGGGCGGGTTTGAAGTCCGGATTGGGCGCGCCGCAGCGCGCGCACTTTTCGGCTTTTCCGTCGGCGCCGAAGTCGTGACCGAGAGCGGGGATCGGCGTCTCGGAGAGGATCGCGCCGCAGTTTCTGCATATCACGCTGTCAGAGCCCGGTTCGGTACAGGTGGGCTCTTTATGAGCCGTATTTACGGTCGTGTGCGGGCATTCATCGCCCTCCGTTACCGTCACGATGCAGCTTGCCGCGGTCGGGCAGTCCGTCGTCGTGACCGTGACGGTCGCAGTGCCCTCGCCGATCGCGGTCACGACGCCGTTTTGGTCGACCGTCAGGACTCTGTCGTCGTCCGATTCCCACCAGACGTTTTTCGTCGTGGCGTTCTCAGGCTCGACTGTCGCGGTGAGCTTCAGCGTTCCTCCGGCTTCGAGCGACGCGGACTCGGGAAGAGTGACTCCGGTGACGCTCGTCATTTCGGGATCGTCCGACGGACGGAAGTGTACGGTGATCGTTTTGAAAAACGCGTTATCGCGGCTGTAGGCGATCAGGGTCGCGTCCGAGGACTCCGCGCTCGATGCGATGATTTTCAAAAGTCCCGGCTTATAGCACTTCAGATCCCTGTCCCAGATCAGCTCGCCGGTGTAGTACCGGTTGAAACTCTCGATCCAGTAGGCGGCGTCGTCGGTCGCGTTTTCGGGCTGGGCGGATGCGTGAAAAACGGAATATTCGGTCGCGCCGGAGGTGATCCATATCTCCTCGCCCTCGGCGATCTCAACACCGGTCGCGGGGGTGATCTCCTCCGTGACCCGCACCCATCTGCCCTTCGGGATATAACGGTAGGGCTCGCCGGAGTAGCTTTTTCCTACGTAGACGAAGAGCATCTCCTCGGAGGTGGGATAACCGATCTTCGTTTCTCCGTCGCTCTCGAACAGATCGAGACCGTTGACGGTCGCTCCCCTGCCGAGATGCAGCCGGAAATAGGAGGAACCGTCCGCGAGGTCCGTCTGTATTTCCGCGCCTTCCGCGACGTCGATCCTGCCGCCGTCCGCGATGCACAGATCGAAGCGCGAAAAACCGCGCATACCCTCGCCGGTGACGTCGCCGACGGTCAGAACGCCCGAATCGACTTTCAGCTCGTTCAGCGGCGCGCCGCTGAGGCAGGCGGGCAGGTTCGTATATCCCACCCCGTACACGGTGTCGGAATAGGTATGCTCATTCGCGGCGAAGCTCATCTCGTTGCCGGAGATCTTATACTCTCCTCCGGTCTTCGCGCGGAACGATACGTTGCTGTTGAAGTACAGTGGGACGGGCAGACTGTCGCACGTCTCGACGGAGCAGCCGGTCATGACGAACTCGGCGGGCGCGTCGATACTGATCACCGCGGGCATTCTGTTGTGCGCCTTCGAGGCGGTATCGCGGCAGTTGGTAAAAGTACAGTTCGTTATATGCCAGCGGTGGCAGGCGTTCGTGGTATAGTCGGAGTCCACGATCGCCGACCCGAGCGGCGCGCCCGGGGCGCCGAAGGTGCAGTTCGTGATTTCTGCGTCGACCGGAGTTCCGTCCGCGCTGACGTAGACGCCTACGCCGAGCAGGTCGGGATTGAATCCCAGCGGGTAGTCCCCGTCCGGGGAATTGTACACGTCCGGGTACTCCCACGGGTGGGAGCTGCCCTGAACGGAGCAGTGGTCGAGTTCAATGGAAAACGACTGTTCCGCGTCGCCGCGGTGGTGTACGGATATGACTCCTCCCATCCATCCGCGTCCCTCCATACCGCCGCCGGTGAAACTCGTATATGCGGCTTCAAGGCTGACCTCTCCTCCGGTCTCGTCCGGCTCCAGCACGATGCCCGTGCAGTTCGCCCAGTCGCCCGTGTACTGCGGGCGCACTATGACGGGATGCCCGGCGGTGCCGAGAAGTCTCAGCGTACCGCGGACGATGAGTCTGTCGCCCTTATTCCGGTCCCCGGATCCGTGGACGTTGCCGTTCACGCCGAACTCGATGATCGCTCCCGGCTCGACCGTCAGCGTTACGCCCTTTTCGACGGCGACGTAACCGCCGCCGTTCTCACAGATGCGGTATATCTTACCGCTCTCAAAGGTGTAATCCGCCCCGAAACTTTCCCGCACAAGAACGAGCGTTTCGTCGCCTGCGGCCGTCTGAAGCGGCAGCGCCGACGCCAGCATGAGGATACAAAGCAGAATTCCGACGATACGTTTTTTCATAAAGCGTTTCTCCTTCAAGTCTGTTTCTCCGACGCGTTGTCGGCTTTTTTTCGATTATCCGTGCGGAAGGTCTTCTTTGATATAAGTATATCACATTCCGCCCGTTCAGTAAAGAATGATCCCCGGCCGCGGTTTCACGCAGCCGGGGACACTTTTCCGTTATCAGTATCTTCCTATTTTTTCAAATTGAACGTCCGGGAAGTCCACGCCGTCCTGCGTACGGTAATCGCCGAGCGTCGGGTTGACGAACATGGGGTTCTCCTCGAACGTGTACCCTCTGTTGCCCTCCAGGATGACGTATATGTCTTCATATTTGCCGCCTCCGGTGTCCGTTTCGCCTCTTACGTTGAAGTAGACGTTGTCCCTTACCGTGTTTACCGGGTTCATGACGAAGTACGGATCGTCCAAATTGTCGTAATCAAGGTGATATTTGAGGACCTCGGGACACCATTTTTCTATTCCCGCGCGGTATTCCGGATATTCGTCTATGAGAGCGAATACTTTGTTCCATTTGTTCATGGTCTTTCTGAATTCGCCGCCTGATTTCATGGCTCCCTCAAGACCCAGCTCGTCGATCTCGCGTCTCTGTCCTACGCTGAAGGACGTGCCTCCGTGGATAAAGACGTTGTCGTGTATGACGTTGTCGCGGCCCAGGTGGACTATCACGGGGCTTCCCGCATCGTAGAACAGGTTGTTGCAGATCTCAATGCCGCAGGAGTCGTCGTCCACGTAGTACCCGAACGTACCCGTGCCCGCCGTCGGCATATAATCGAAGAAATTGTATCTGACCGACACGTTCCATCCGTCCGTGGAACCGTGCGAATAGACCGCGCCGCCGTCCTCGGAATTCTGCATGATCCCGGTCAACTCGTTGTATTCGATCACCACGTCGTAGGAGTGGTTGAAGGCGATCGCGCCGCGGGAGGTGTTCGCGAACCTGTTATGGCTTACCTTGAGCCCGCAGCAGTTGGGAACGTAGACGGCGCATTCGTCGTCGAAAACGAGATTGGACGTCGTGACCTGGTTGTTGTCGATCAGGACGTTCGATCTCTTTGAGAATCTGTACTGTCCGCTGCACCCTCCGTTTATATACAGGGAATAACCGTAGGCGAGCGAGAAATCGCACTCGCTCACGGTGATATCCATCGCGCGTTCGAGCGAGCAACCGTTGAGGGATACCCCCTTGGTCGATGAGACGCTCGAGAACCGGCAGAGCTCAAGCGTGATCCCGTGACAGAGTTCGCCTTTGATAAAACTGCCCGAGGTGTTTTTGAACGTGAGCCCGCGGAACGTCACGTCGTTCGTGCCGTCCATCGTCACCATGTCGCCCAGGACGGGAATGTGGTACGAGCCCTCCGGAGCGTAAACGTACAGCGTGTTCGTGGCGGGGTCTACCCAGTATTCGTGCTGATAGTCGAGTTCGGCGGGAACGTTGGTGAGGCAGAGCTGGATCCCCATCCCGTCGACTCCGCTCCAGTCGCGCATCACGCCGAACTCGGACGTTTCCCAGTTCGCGATCGAAAGCACCGACGTTTCTTTGTCGTAACCGCCGACTATGAACGAGTCTTTTCTGTACCCTCTGATGATGTAGCCGTACGTCTCCATCGTGGAGAACGACAGCTCGTCATACGCCGCGAGCCGCTTCGCGAGGATCGGATTGAAGATCCTGAGCGATTCCTTATCGTTGTATTGCGCCGCGGTCAGAAGATGGTCCGATCCGTCCTCATATTTATTCGGATATCTCGCCTCGACGCAGAGGCCGCCGTCGTAGTACATTACGACGTCGCCCGCGGCGATACCGGAACCGATGACCCCGGATATGTCCGCCTTTTTGATATCGTCGGCGAATTTTGCCGGGAAGTGCGTTTTTTCTTCAGCGGAGAGATCGCTGAAATCTTCGGCGGAAAGATCGATTCCGTTGTTGAACGTGACGTCGCCGTCGCCGTACTTACAGTAAACGACCGGACACTCGGGAGTACCGGAGTCCTCGGGGGTGAGACAGACGGAGACCGCGCCGTAGTCGCCCGCCTTGAACGCCACGGTGACGTTGTCGCGTCCGGATTTGTCCACGGTGCGGACGGCGTCCCGGGCGCGTTCCCACGTTCTGAAGGGACGCTCGAGAGATCCGTCAGCCGTGTCGTCGCCGTCCGGAGCAACGTAGAAGTCGGCGTCCGTTACGAGCGGATATTCCTTTTCGGTGTAATGAGAGCGGACAACGGGAGTCCTGTACGTCAGTGTGAAATAACTGTCGTAACGTTCGATAATAGCCGCGAACTGTTCGCGCGTCGCAAACCCTACGGGATCGAGCCGATTTCCGTCCGTGCCTTTCAAAAGACTCGCCTGAACCGCCCACTCGAGCGGCTTTTCAGCCCAATCGCTGATTATTTCATCGTCCGAAAACGGGGTGAGGTCGGCTCTCTCGGGTACGGACACGGGCGCGCTCGACGAGAAGCGGAACAGCATCGTCGCGAGCTGTTCTCTGGTGATGAACTCGTCGGGTCCGAACGTCGTCTCGGTGATCCCTTTGACGACCTCGTTTTCCTTCGCCCACGCTACGGCTTCGGTGTACCACTCGCCCGCGGGGACGTCCTCAAAACCGCTCGGAGCGGTCGGGGCGGGCGACCCTTCGCGCCGCCACAGAACGGTGACGACCATCGCGCGCGTCAGCGATCCCTCGGGATCGAATCTGCCGCCGCCGACGCCGTTCATATAGCCGTTCCGCACGGCGTATTTGATCGAAGCCTCGCTCCATCGGCCGTCTTCAACGTCGGAAAAGCCCGACGCCGCGTAAGAGGGAAGCGCTGCCGCGACCGCCGCGAAGATCATAACGATCGACAGAAGTACGGAAAGATGTTTTTTCATAACGTTACCCCACTTTTTTATCTTTTTCTCTCCCTTTAGGGATCCATAAACGCATCAGTTCCGGATAAGGATCCTTTTCAGCGCGGGAATGCTGACGATCCCGTATCCGATCGCCGCGCCCGACGTATTCAGTATTATATCGTCGACGTCAAAGGATCCGAGAATAAAAATAAGCTGAACGGCCTCCGCCAGAACGACGGCGGCAAAGCAAACGAGGACGGTTTTCCACAGTTTTCCGAGCTTGTTGAACAATATCGGCAAGAACGCGCCCATCGGCATAAACAGCAGGATGTTAACGCCGATATTACGTATTACGATATCGGGGTTGATCGTTCCTTCGAACAATCGGCTTATAAGTCCCGCTACAGTCTCGAACGGGATCAGATTATACCTTCGGGCGGCGACCGGAGATCTGTGAAGATTCGGGAAAAACAGGACGAAAGCCAGCGCGGCGCAATATATGAAGAATAGGATAAAAACTACTCTCTTAAACGTTTTTTTACTCACAGTGACGCGTTCCTTTCATAATCAATAGCGGCCTATCTTTTCAAAGGGGATATACGGACAGTCGGCGTCTTCTCTCATTCTGTAGTCGCCGATCGTCGGGTTGATGAAGTACGGGTTTTCGTCAATGCCGTAAACTTTGTTGTTCTCCTCCGTCAGGAACTCCTCGCTCTTGCTCGAGACGGGGTAATCCTTTGCCTTGTTGATGAAAGTGTTGTCCTTCACGACGGTGACCGGAGCGAGGAAAAAGTTCGGGTCATCGGGATTCAGAAAGTCGAAGCTGAAGCTCGACGCGCCGGGTCTGCGGGCTTCCAGTTCCTCGCGGTAGCCGGGAACGGTGTCGCAGTATCCGAGTATCCTGTTCCACGTGTTGACACGGTGGCTGACCGGCCATTCGTTCCTCGCCGCTTCGCCGAGCTGCAGGATCTCCGGGATATGGGACTGCACGGTGACCCCGCCGCCGTTCAGGAAGACGTTTCCGATCACGGAGTTGTCGCGTCCGCCGCCCGCGATCATAATGTCTCCACCCTTATAGAACAGGTTGCAGAGATCGGTGGTGCCGCAGTCCTCGAGATCTGAGTACTGGGCGTATCCGTTGCCTGTATCGGTGACGAGGTTGTATCTGACGAGGGCGTTGGAATCCATACCCATAGCCGTTCTTAGGACTCCTCCGTCCGCAGAACTCGTCATCGCGGAGTCGAAGTTGTTGTACTCCACCACAACGTCGCAGGAGAAGTCGAACATGAGGGCGTAGCGGTGGCAGTCCCTGAATTCGTTGTGCGTGACGTGCCCCTTCGTGCAGCAGTACAGATCGAGCGCACCCTCCACGTCGTATTCGAGATTCGTACGGCTGAACAGACAGTTGTCGACCGTGACGTTGCTGATATTCGTGTATCTCTCCGGGCCGTCAGACACGTCCAGGACGTAGACGGCGCATCCTATGGAGCAGTCGAACTCGCTGTCCGTTATCGTAAGGTCCATCGGTTCGCCGTCGCGGGAATACTCGAACAGAGCGTGATTACGCCCGGTGGAGTAGGCGAACGAGCATCTGTCGATCGTGATCCCGGAGGTCTTGTATGCGAAGATGAACGCGCCGCTCGCGTTGCGGAAGTCGAGCCCGCGGAAGGTGACGTGACCGGTGTCCCGGGCGTCGATCATCACGTATTCGGGGACCATGGCGCGGCCGTCTCCCGCGTCGTAGGGATCTCCGCGGAGCGCCTTTTCGCCCGACGCGCCGGGGATCCTGTAGTCTCCCTTCGGATCGTATACGTACAGCGCGCCCGTGTCCCTGTTCACCCAGTATTCGCCCTCTTCGTCGAGCTCCGCGGGAATATTCATGACGCACATTTCGATACCCATACCGTCCATGCCCGCCCAGCCGGGTCTCATGTTTCCTCCCGCGACGTAAAGCACGCCGGCGTCTGCGTCGTAGCTTGAAGCGGTATAGAAGTCTTTTCTGTACCCCCTGTATATGAAGCCGTAGAGTACCGTCTGCGGGATCAGTTCCTCGGGATATTCCGAGAGCTTCCTTCTCAACTGGATCTGAGTGATCAGCAGGGAATCGTCGTCATTGTATCTTGCGCAGGACAGAAGGTGATCCGTGCCGTCGGGAAATTTGTTGGGGTATCTGGCGACGGTGCAGAGCGAGTCGCCGCTGAAAAGCGAGAAATCGGAGAATTCGGGGATCTCATCCATATACCGGTAAAGATCGACCTTGCGGATCATATCCCGCTTTTTTTCGGCGAAAAGCGCCTTGTCCTCTTCGTCAAGCGGGACGAAGGCCCCTTCCGGGACGGTGACGCCGTTGTCGAAGACCACGTCGCCGTCGCCGTACTTGCAGTAGACGACGGGACACTTGGGAGTGCCCGCGTCCTCCGATGTGAACTCCACGTGGACGCCCCGGTAACTGCCCGCCTTGAACGCCACGGTGATCCCGCCCTTTTCGGGCGTCTTTTCGACCCCTCTGACGGCCTCGATCGCCCGGTTCCACGTTGCGAAGGGACGCTCAAACGATCCGTCGTTTCCGTCGCTGCCGTCCGGCGATACGTAAAAGTCCGCGTCCGTGACGAGAGGGTATTCCTTTTCCGTATAGTGAGACCTCAGGACCGGGCGGTTGTATTTCAGGATAAACGTGTTGTCGTATCTCTCGATTATCGCGGCGAACTGTTCGCGCGTCGCGAACCCGTCGGGCGCGAGTCTGTTTCCGTCAGTTCCTTTGATCAGCCCCGCTTCGACCGCCCACTCAAGCGGCTCGTCGGCCCAGTCGCTGACCTTTTCATCGTCCGAAAACGGAGAAAGGTCGGCTCTCTCCGGTACCGATACCGGAGCGGTCGACGAGAAGCGGAACAGCATCGTCGCGAGCTGTTCTCTGGTGATATATTCGTCGGGACCGAACGAGGTCTCGGTCAGCCCCTTGACGACGCCCGTCTCCTTCGCCCACGCGACGGCGTCGGTGTACCACTCGCCTGAAGGCACGTCGGAAAAACCGCTCGGAGCGGCAGGCGCGGGGCTGCCCTCGCGCCGCCACAGAACGGTCGTGACCATCGCGCGGGTCAGCGATCCCTCGGGATCGAATCTGCCGC
>JAFWPR010000167.1 GCA_017545225.1 Clostridia bacterium | reverse complement strand
ATTAAAAGCTCCGTCCCGCGATGAAATCGCGGAACGGAGCTTTTCATGAGAAGACGGTCTCAATGACGCGGGAACAGCAGGCGGGCGAATACCGCCAGCGGTCGATGCGGCGGGTATTCTCCGCGTCGAGATAGTATCTGACGGGGATCCTCACCTCACCGCCTCCGCAGTCCACGAGAACGAGCTTGACCTTCATCTTTTCCGGGATGATACTCTTTATGAATACCGCGCAGGGGTCGCCCGGGACGACCCCTTCCTTATACTCCGCGAGACCCGCGAGGTTCGGGAACAGCTCGACGAAAATGCCGTAGCTCTCTACGCTTCGGACGATCCCGCGGACGGTCGCGGACGGTTTTATCTCCCTCGCGTTTTCCTCCCACGTCCCGAGCAGCTCGCGGTGGGTGAGGAATATCCGTCCCGTTTCGGGATCGCGCGATCTGACGACGGCGGAGACCGCGTCTCCGACCGAAAAGCGGTCGGCGGGCGACGCGATGCGCGAGACGGAGACCGTGTCGACGGTCAGGAGCGACACGACGCCGCATCCGATATCGACGAACGCACCGAACGGCTCTATGTGCGTGACGGCGGCGGGTATCACGTCGCCGGGCAAAAGACGCGAGAGATAATTCTCCTCGCATTCGTCCTGCGCCGCGCGGCGGGAGAGGACTGCGTAAGGCCCCCTCTCGCCCGGCAGGGCGATCACCTTGAAGCAAACGGCGCGCGAAACGCGCGTTATCACGGCGATGTCGCGGACGGGCGCGCCGCCCTCTCCCCTGCCCGCCTCGCCGCGCGGGATCACGCCGAACGAGCCGCCGAGATCGACGAGAAGCGACATGTCTCGCGGGGAGCACTCCAGCGCCCGCCCTTCGAGGATCGCGCCCGCCGCCCTCGCCTTCGCAAGGCCATTTTCGGCGTTTGTATAAAACTTGTTTTCTGTTGTGTTCAGCCTCGCCCCCTCGGGGAGATATCGGATATCCTTCATTTTCATTTACCGCGCCTTTCTTTTTGAAGTCGTTCCAAACTATGACGCGGCGGACAAAAATATTCGGCGGCGGATAAGATACCCGCCGCCAAGATCTATTCAATCTGATCATTTGATCTTTCAATTTGATCATTATTCGGAAAATGATCAAATTAAAAACTTGACAAATGAATTTATAACTGATATAATTCAATTTGATCAGATGGTATTAAAATGATCAAATTCAAACCGGAGACCGACTATGAGAAAATTCGATTATAAAAAAGAATACAGAAAACTGCTTTCAGCCGAAATCGTCTCGCTTCTTACGGCGATACACGAATACAAAAGCCGACAGCTCCAGACCGTCGAAGAGAACGCCGACGTACTCACTCAACTGGTCGAGATCGCAAAAATACAGAGCACCGACGCGTCAAACAAGATCGAGGGGATCAGCACGTCGGACGACCGTCTGCAAAAAATCGTAAAAGAAAAGACGAGACCGAAAACGCGAAGCGAAAAAGAGATCGCAGGATACCGCGACGTTCTTTCGACGATCCACGAGAGTTACGACTACATCCCTCCCCGCTCTTCCATGATCCTTCAGCTTCACAGAGACCTTTACAAGTTTACGGGTCATTCTATCGGCGGCAATTATAAAACCGGCGACAACGTGATCGCGGAAGAACACGCCGACGGAACTAAAACGGTTCGTTTTCAGCCGGTTCCCGCGTGGGAAACGCCGGAATACGTAAATGCGATCTGCGCCGCGTACGACGACGCTCTTAACGACGGTGAGACCGACGCGCTGGCGCTGATACCGATGTTTATCCTCGATTTTCTGTGCGTTCATCCCTTCAACGACGGAAACGGGAGAATGAGCCGGCTTCTGACTCTTCTTCTTCTGTACCGCGCCGGATATACCGTAGGCAAGTATATCAGTATTGAAAAACTGATCTCCGACAGCAAACAAACGTATTATGAGACACTTGGGGAAAGCTCTTTCGGGTGGCACGAAGGCGAGAACGATTACGTCCCGTTCGTGAGGTATATGCTCGGCGTTATCGTCGTGGCATATCGCGAGTTTGAATCGCGCTCCGCTCTGATCGTCGACAGCAGTCTGTCCAAGCCCGACCGAGTCAGAGAGATCGTCCGGGGCAAGATCGGGCCGATTACGAAAACCGAAGTCATGAAAGAGTGCCCGGATATCAGTCAGGTGACGGTCCAGCGCGTCCTGAGCGATCTGTTGAAAAACGGTCTGATCGTCAAAATCGGCGGCGGGCGATACACCAAATACGTATGGAATCATGAAAAGGAGTAAATACGATGATCACAGGTGAACTGAAAAATAAAATAGACGGCTTGTGGGAGATCTTCTGGACCGGAGGGCTGACAAACCCTCTCGACGTGATAGAACAGATCACGTATCTTATGTTCATCCGCGATCTCGACGACAGCGACAACCTTCGCGCCAAAGAGAGCGCGATGCTCGGACTGCCTTTCAGGAGCATATTTGCGGACGAGGTCGAGATCGGCGAGCGCAGGATCGACGGAACTCAGCTCAAATGGAGCGTGTTCCACGATTTCCCCGCGGGGCGGATGTATTCCGTTATGCAGGAATGGGTGTTCCCTTTTATCAAGAATCTCCACGGCGACAAAAACAGCGCGTATTCCAAATATATGGACGACGCGATCTTCAAGCTTCCCACCCCGCTTATGCTTTCCAAAGTGGTGGACTCGCTCGACGAGATCTATAAACTCATGAATGAAACGCAATCCGCCGACGTGCGCGGAGACGTTTACGAATATCTGCTCGCCAAGATAGCGACGGCGGGCGTCAACGGACAGTTCCGTACCCCTCGCCACGTCATCAGAATGATGGTAGAGCTGATGGATCCGAAAGCGAATGATATCATTTGTGATCCCGCGTGCGGTACGTCCGGCTTTCTTGTCGCCGCGGGCGAATATCTCAAAGAGACACGGAAAGAAGAGATCTTTTACAGCAAGGAAAAGAAAGACCACTTTATGAATCACATGTTCTTCGGTTACGATATGGACAGAACTATGCTCCGTATCGGAGCCATGAACATGATGACGCACGGGATCGACAACCCGTTCATCGAATACCGCGACAGTCTGTCCGACCAGAACCCCGACCGGGACAAGTATTCCCTGATCCTTGCGAACCCGCCGTTCAAAGGAAGTCTCGACGCGGATATAGTCTCGACAGATCTGCTGAAGGTCTGCAAGACAAAAAAGACCGAACTTCTTTTCATCGCGCTGTTTCTGCGGATGCTCCGCGTCGGCGGACGGTGCGCGTGCATCGTTCCCGACGGCGTTCTGTTCGGCTCGTCGACGGCGCATAAGGCGATCAGAAAGGCGCTGATCGAGGAAAACCGTCTCGAGGCGGTGATCTCGATGCCCTCCGGCGTGTTCAAACCGTACGCCGGAGTTTCTACCGGGATCCTGATCTTCACGAAGACCGGGCACGGCGGAACGGACAAGGTGTGGTTCTACGATATGAAGGCGGACGGCTTCTCGCTCGACGACAAGCGCTCCCCCGTCGCGGAGAACGATATCCCCGATATCGTCGCGCGGTTCCGTAATCTCGGCGGTGAAGCCGACCGCAAGCGCACCGAAAAATCCTTCTTCGTCCCGAAGGACGAGATCGTCGGTAACGATTACGATCTGAGCATCAACAAGTATAAACAGACGGAGTATAAGCCCGTCGAATACCCGCCGACGAGCGAGATCATGGCGGAACTGCGGGAACTTGAAAAACAGATCGCCGAAGAAATGAAGAATCTGGAGGATATGTTGAAATGAGTATCAAAATTGAAAAAAACGCTTTTGTAAAAGGGTGGGCGCGTTATACGATCATGCACAAAAACAGACGCGTTGCATCCGTAAGAGAAGATGGGACCGTAACGATCTACGCAAAATCGTTTATGCCGTATAATCTTTGGCTCGATCAGGAGAAAGACGTCGAAACACGCGTGAATAATCTCAATAATTTCTATTACTGGTGCGCCTCGCGTGTTTTGACTCTCGACCGACGTTACGCGAAAGAGATCCTGAACTCCATAGGAGCAAAACAGGCGACCACAGACCGCGAAAGAGCTATGATATCCATTTCATATCACGCGCTTTGTCTTACCGACGTTTATTGGATCAAGGGAGACAGAGAGAAGATAAGTTTCGAAGACGTCAGCTTATACAGGCATTCGCTGTCGAATTCGTTTGCGGACGTATCTCTCCTCGGAAAACAGATAACCGCACAAAACGCCGAATTGCTTGCAAATCGCGACGCTGCGGGCGACGTTGCAACCAACGGCGTCGCTCCAAAGGCGTGGATAAGAAAGGACGGCGCGTTTTACCTTATGAAAGACGGTGAAGAACGCGACGTCGAGGCGGAACTTCTTGCGTCAAAAATCGCTGATTGTTTCAAGATCGATCACGTCAGGTACACCGAGGATACTTTCGACCAGAAGAAAGTCAGTAAAAGCAAACTGATCACAAGCGAAGACAAAAGTATCGTCTCAATGGAGTTCATAGACGTTTATTGCGTCAATCACAATATTGATACGGAAGAATTCGTTTTCAAAAAAGACAAATACGCCTTCTGTATGATGATCATTATAGACTACCTGATCGGAAACTCCGACAGGCACTGGGGGAATTGGGGCTTCTACGTAAATAATGACAACAACGAGTTGCTCGGTCTTTATCCTTTGATGGACTTCAATAAAGCGTTCACCGATTATTCCACGCTGGAAGGCGGAATTTGCCAGCCCGTGACGGGTCATCCGAGCCAGAAAGACGCCGCAGCAGAAGCGGTAAAAACCGTCGGGCTGAATCAGGTTTCCGAAGTATCAAGAGCTTGGTTTGCAAGTAACGAGCAGTATAATATGTTTTCCCAACGGCTCAATTATCTGATGAGTATTTAAGAGGGGAATGGATGAGTTGAGGAAAAGTTGAGACAAGAGTAACTATTATTCCTCCTATACACATAGAAAGAAGGCATCTATATGAATTGGATTGACTATAGAAAAAAACTGGGGATAGGTTTTGAAGATGTAGAAAAAGCAAAATGCTTATCTAATAGGTTGTCAGTATTGCTTGATATAATTTCATCTAGTAATCCAGATGATGAAGAATCAATCTGCAGAAAATATTTTATTGACGTTTATGAAAAGCCTTTGCGTTATTATGCTTGGAACGAGGTAAAAAAAAGCATCGAAAGAGAAACTGAAACTTGTGCAATGCTCAGTAAAGCAATTGTCTTAGCAAACTGTTTTTACCTTTTCAATCATGTTGAAGGTGGATTTTACATTGAATCATACATAAAACAAGCACTTGATGATTTGGATTTACAGTATGAAATAATACGCGATAATGATGGCTTCTTTGTTTTTCCTAAAGGAGCAAAAGAATTAGATGAAGCAATTGTCAGTATTCCCTTTGAATGGCTACAAAACTATCCGTCCGCAAGGCATGCAATGACACATGCCCTTTTGGAATACTCAAGAAGTAGCAATTACAGTAATGTAGCGGATTTGTTTAGAAAAGCGCTTGAAACCTTTTTCCAGAGTTTTTTCAAAAGCAAAAAGACTTTGGAAAACCTGAAAAGTGATTATGGTCAGTTTATGAAGGAACACGGTATACCCAAAGAATTATCGAATACTTTTGAAACAATACTTCAAATGTATACAAACTTCATAAATAACAACGCAAAACATGCAGATAAAACAAAAAAAGAATGTCTTGAGTTCATAATGTACCAAACCGGAAATATTATTCGTTTTATGATTTCATTAAAAAATGCATCTGATAGGAATTAGTTGAAATGAGTGCAAAAGTCAGGTTGGGTGATTATATCCAAGAATACTCTGTTAGAAACAAGGGCAATGAAAACATCCCTGTTTTCAGCGTTACAAATACGCAGGGTTTTTGTCAGGATTATTTTGGAAAAGAAGTTGCGAGCAAAGACAAATCAACCTATAAGATCGTACCAAGGGGATACTTTGCTTACAACCCTTCGAGAATTAACGTGGGATCAATTGACTGGCAAAGAAATGAAAATCGTGTTATTGTTAGCCCTTTATATAATGTCTTCGCTGTGTCTCCTCAGTTAAATCAACAATATTTGTATTACTATCTGAAAAGCGATTATGCTCTCCAACGAATTCGAACCGTTGCAAGAGGAAGTGTTCGAGATAACCTCAAGTTCGAAATGTTATGCGAGTTTCCAATCTATCTTCCTGATTTAAGTAAACAAAAAGAAATAGTTTGGATACTTGATCAAGCAAAAAGAATCATCTCATTAAGAACATCTCAAATACAGTTACTTGATAATCTCATCAAAGCCCGATTTGTCGAGATGTTTGGGGATCCCGCTACTAATCCGATACATTGGGATGAAACGACTGTTGGAAAAGAGTGCTGTTATATTAAGGACGGCCCACATAAATCGCTTCCAGATATCGGAAAGGAAAACGGGGGGCATCCATTTATATCTGTGAGAAATATTGTGAATCATGTAATTGATTTTACAACTGCAAGGTATATTTCTGACGAAGACTATAAAGAAGCACGGAAGAAGTGTTGTCCAGAAAAGGGAGATATGCTTTATAGCAAGGGTGGAACGACAGGTATTGCAAAACTGATAGATGTAGATATCGAGTTTGCGAATTGGGTCCATTTGGCAGTTCTTAAATTTGACAAAGAGAAATTGAACGGGTTGTTTTTTGAAAATATGCTTAACTGTGATTATTGCTATGACCAATCACAAAAGTTGACTAAGGGAATAGCAAATAGAGATTTGGTGCTTAGCGCAATGGCTCAGATCAAAATGTATAGACCGCCTAAAAGCTTGCAAGATGAGTTTGCAACCTTCGTCCAACAAGTCGACAAATCAAAGATTGTCGTTCAAAAAGCCCTTGATAAAGCGCAACTGTTATTTGATGGTTTAATGCAGAAATATTTCGGGTAAGGTGAAGATATGTTGAAACCGCTAATTAAAATAGTTAAAACTTGCATCGTATGTCTTACAGTGTGTGTTTTGTTTTCGGTAATCTTTGAATTTATTGAGTTTCCACACTCGCATTTTATTCAGGAATTATTTATCGGATCTGCTTGTAGCTTTATCGTCGTTATTATTAGCACAATAGCACAATACAAAGTTGAATTCAAGAAAGCCTATAATGATTACATATCTACGACCTCCGATCTGATTTTCACATTGTCACTTTTTGCTGATGGACAAGACGCGATACAAGGTAAACGAGCGGAACGTATATTTGTGAAATTGGATACGGATTTTGAAAAGTTCAGAAAAGCTGAAATGAATGTAATCTATTTAACAAAAAGAAAAACTGAAAAACATATAAAAAGGAATGCCGAGCTCAACAAATTGAATCTGATATTTCTGAAAAAGCAGTTTGATTCACACGAAGATGCAATATGTGCAGTTACAGGAAAGGATGAAATAATTCGAGCTATTGAGTCATGCCTTAAAAACTGGCCGGAATGCTATGAAAAAAACCATATTGCGATGGTCAAAGAATGGTTGGTTAAAGAAACCGACGAGGAGGTCACCCATGACCAACTTTGATTTCTGAAATCGGACGGCGAGTTTTTATTGAACAAATCGATAAATCAAAAATTGCAGTTCAAAAATCACTTGAAAAAGCGCAACTGTTATTTGACAGTTTGATGCAAAAAATTTTTGGATGAGGTGAAAAAATGAAAGTTCTTCTCCTTGGCAATGGGTTTGATTTATATCATTATTTGCCAACAACATATTACTGTTTTTTAACTATAACAGAATATTTAGTTCGCGGTGATACTTCAAAAAGCACACGAAAACAAATCACAATCGAGGACAAACCATTAGGGCGTATTATGGCAGAGGTCGAAAATAACTGCCCGATGCTTCAGGAAAGCTACATAAGGTACAAAAAAGAATACGATTCTATGATTTTGGAGGAAAAAGAGCAATCCTCGTTGATTAAAATGTGCGAGAATAATCCTTGGTGGAGATTTATGGTCGAAGAGTGTAAAAATGACAGTAACTGGATTGACGTCGAGAAGAATATCCGCTTTGTAATCGGGGTGTTTGACTCGTTTTTGATTGATGATGATCGTTGGAAACAGTATAATGGAAGATTATCTTTTAAGCATAATGTAAGCAGGGTCACTGAGAAGGTGGTTCTGGATTATTTTGATTTCTTTGAAGAAGAGATTATTGATAATATCTCCTGTTGGGGTGGAATCAGTAATCGAAAAGTCGTAAAGGAAAAGTATACAATAAAAGACCGTTTTGAAAACGTCAAAAGAATTGACAAGAATAAGGTTGTGGAATCTTTATTTGAGTTGTTAAAACAGTTTGCACAGATACTCGAGTTTTATCTTTACCATTTCGTCGAGAACGTTATAGAGAAAAGGCTTTCCGAAGGTCCACTGGAAAAATCTAACAGTTTCTTTAATTCGTTTCAGACAGTTATTTCTTTTAACTATACAAAAACATACGAGAATCAATATAAGGCAGACTCAGTTGTTCATCTTCATGGAAAGATCGGTGATGGTGTTATACTGGGAATCAATCCTGATAGCGATGACGAGAAGGGTTCGGCGGCGCAGTATATTCTATTCAAAAAGTATTATCAAAGGTTGATTAGCGACACTTTTGATTCATTCCGGAATACTATCGAACTAATGGAAGCGGACAAAAAGCGCGGGCTGGCGGATGACGTATATGTTTTAGGTCATTCGTTAGATATCACGGATGAGGATATAATAAGAGAAGTGTTTTCACTTGCCGGTTCAATATATATTTATTACCATCGTCCGGAGGAGGAAGAAAAATACATTCGCAACTTGATTCGTATCTTTGGCAAAAAAGAATTTGATGACTTGATTCGTAAGCAAAGACTGACATTCTATAGTATTGAAAAAATATCTGAATCATCTATTATGTGACTCAAAATAAGAGTCGTGATGGTGCTAAAATGATACGATAATGACCTGTAAATGAACCATAAATGATCTTTTCATCGTTCAGATAATTCGTTACAATACTATACGAAGGAGGTGAGTGCAATGACAGATGCAGAGCAAGAGTATAACGATTATTTGTTAAAGTTCTCAAAAGAAGTTAAGGAACTCAGAGACGATTTCAATAAGATGTCTTTAAGCAATAAAACAAGATTTCTGGCAGAAATGAAACCGGTGGTAGATGCCGGGGCCTTGTCATGGCTACTTGGGCAGAAACAAGGATAAAGTGTAGTGGAATAAATAACTCCATACAGATATTCGAGGTGTACCTATGACCAACTTTGATTTCCTGAAATCGGACGGCAGGTTCGACGGGTTCGCCGACGTGGCGATCAAAGCCGAAAACTTGCTGCATATCGACGTCGACTCGTGCGTTTCGAGCTGCCGGCGGGCGATGGAATTCGCGGTGAAATGGATGTATTCCGTTGACCGCGATCTTGTCACGCCTTATCAGGACACGCTCGTTTCCCTGATGAACGACGAGAAGTTCAAGGATATCGTCGGGACCGACGTCTGGCGGCGTATGGACTATATCCGAAAGCTCGGAAACACGGTCATGCACGGCGGCAAAAAAGTCACCGTAGAGCAGGCCGAGCTGTGCCTTGAAAACCTCTTTTACTTCCTCGATGAGGTCGCGTATTTCTACGCGGACGGGTACGAGGAACACGAGTTTGACCGCTCGCTTCTCGAACTGACGCCTGAGGAAGCCCTCTCGTTCGTTCCCGACGCGGATATCGATCTTGCCGCGCTGATCGAAGAGAACAGGACGATGAAAGCGGAACTGACGTCCCGCCGAGCGGAACAGCAGCAGACGTACGTTCCGAAGCCGCTCGATCTGTCCGAATACAAAACGCGCAAGATCTATATCGACTTCATGCTTCAGGACGCCGGATGGACCCTTGGCAAGGACTGGCTGAACGAGGTCGAACTGTTCGGGATGCCGACCGACTCGGGCGTCGGGTACGCCGATTACGTTCTGTACGGCGACGACGGCAGAGCGCTCGCCGTGCTTGAAGCAAAGCGCACCTGCGTTGACGTGGCAAAAGGCCGTCAGCAGGCGAAGCTGTACGCCGATATCCTTGAGAAAAAGTACGGACGCCGCCCCGTCATCTTCCTCTCAAACGGATTTGATACGCGTATTCAGGACAACCTTTATCCCGAGCGGAAAGTCGCGTCCGTCTACTCAAAGCGAGACCTTGAAAAACTGTTCAACTTGCAGACGATGCGGACAAGCCTCGCGCACGTAACGGTCAACAAAAAGATCGCCGGACGGTACTATCAGGAGGGCGCGATCAAAGCGGTCTGCGACGCGCTCGACGAAAAGAACCGCAGGAAGGCGCTGCTCGTCATGGCGACCGGTTCGGGCAAGACGAGAACGGTGATCGCCCTCTGCGACGTTCTGTTACAGCACGGCTGGGTGACGAATATCCTCTTCCTCGCCGACCGTGTCTCGCTCGTCAATCAGGCGAAAAGGAACTTCGTCAACCTGCTTCCCGATCTATCCGTCACGAGTCTTTGCGACGCCAAACCGGACTTTAACGCCCGCTGCGTTTTCTCGACTTATCAGTCGATGATGAACACGATCGACGAAGCGAAGGACGATAAAGGAAAAGTATTTACCACCGGCCACTTCGATCTCGTGATCTGCGACGAGGCGCACCGTTCGATCTACAATAAATACCGCGACATATTCAACTACTTCGACGCGCCGCTCGTCGGACTCACCGCGACGCCGAAAGACGAGATCGACAAGAATACTTACGAAGTCTTTGAGCTCGAAAGCGGCGTGCCGACGTACGGGTACGAACTGGCGCAGGCCGTAAAGGACGGGTTTCTGGTCGATTTCACGTCGGTCGAAACGCGGCTCAAGTTCATCGAGCAGGGGATCGTTTACGACGAGCTGTCCGACGAGGACAGAGCGGCATACGAGGACACGTTCGAGGACGAAAACGGAGAGCTGCCCGAGAGCATCGCGTCGTCCGCTCTGAACGAGTGGATCTTCAACGAAGACACGATCCGCGAAGTGCTTCACGTCGTGATGGAAAACGGTTTGAAGATCGACTACGGCGAGAAGCTCGGCAAGACGATCATCTTCGCGAAAAACCACAATCACGCCGAAAAGATCTTCGAGGTCTTCAACAAAGAGTACCCTCACCTTCCCGGCTTCGCGAAAGTCATCGACAACTTTATGAAGTTCGCTCAAAGCGCGATCGACGAGTTTTCAGACCCGAAGAAACTTCCGCAGATCGCCATTTCCGTGGATATGCTCGATACCGGTATAGACGTGCCGGAGGTGCTGAATCTCGTCTTCTTCAAAAAGGTCATGAGCAAGGCGAAATTCTGGCAGATGATCGGGCGAGGAACGCGCCTGTGCGCGAACCTGATCGACGGCAAGGACAAGGAGAGATTCTATATCTTCGATTTCTGCGGGAACTTTGAGTTTTTCCGTATGAACAAGGGAAAGCCGACCGCGAACATGATCGCCCTGCAGGGCGCCGTCTTCCATCGCAAAGGGCAGATCGCTTTCAAACTTCAAAATCTGCTTTACCAGACGGAAGACCTCGTCGAATTCCGCAAATCGCTCGTCGACGATATGGTCCGCAAGGTCAGAGAACTGAATAAAGAGAACTTTGCGGTAAGACAGCATCTGAAATACGTTAAACTGTATGCAAACCCCGACAACTATCGGACCCTGACGTATGAAGACACGCTCCTGATCGGGCAGGAACTCGCTCCGCTAATCATCCCCGACGATGACGACGCGAAAGCGGTCCGCTTCGACGCCCTGATGTACGGGATAGAACTCGCTTACCTCACGGGCAAAAGATACTCCCGCTACCGCAGCGATCTGCTGAGAAAAGTCAACGCGGTCGCGGACGTCGCCAATATACCTGAGATAATGGCGCAGTCGGAGCTGATCGAAACGATCCTGCACACCGATTATCTGGACACCGCGGGGATCAAAGAGTTCGAATATATCCGCGTTAATCTGCGCGATCTGATGAAATATATACCCGTCGGCAAGATCCGGTACGATACGAACTTCGACGACGATATCCTCTCGATGGACTGGAACGAGCCCGAACTTGAAAACGACGACCTGAAGAACTACAAGGCGAAAGCGGAGTTCTATATCAGACAGCATCAGGACAACGCCGCGATCGCGAAGCTCAAGTCGAATCAGCCGCTCACGCACGACGACGTCAAAGCGCTTGAAGAGATCCTCTGGAGCGAAGTAGGGACTAAGCAGGACTACGAAGCGGAATACGGACAGAAGCCGCTCGGAGAACTGGTCCGCGAGATCGTCGGTCTCGATATGAGCGCCGCGAAGGAGGCGTTCGCCGAATATCTGAACGACGTGAATCTCGACAGCAGACAGATATATTTCGTCAACCAGATCGTCGAGTATATCGTCCGCAACGGTATTATGAAAGACTTGTCCGTGCTTCAGGAATCCCCGTTTACGGATCAGGGCAGCGTCGTGGAAATCTTTACGGATCTGTCCGTCTGGGCGGGAATAAGAAAAGCGATCGAAAAGATCAATGCTAACGCATTGACGGCATAATAATCCGAACGGAGAGGTGATCATGCAAAAAACGTCCGTACGATTTTTTGAGAATATCCCCGTGCGCGCCGTTTGGGACGAGGAGAGTTCGAAATGGTGGTTTTGTGCCGCGGATATTGCGGAAGCGCTGACAAAAAGCCGGAATCCGCGCGTGTATTGGGCGACCTTAAAAAGAAGGAACGGCGAGTTGTTTGCAAATTGCAAACAACTGAAATTAAGAGCGCGGGACGGCAAGTTCTACGACACCGACGTCGTGGACGAGCAGGGGCTTAACACGGTCATCGCGCTGATCCCGAGTAAAAAATCCGAAGTCTTCGCCCGGTGGATGAAGAATCTGGAGACCTCGATTGACGAAAAGAGCAAGCAGAAGGCGTACGAGCTTTTTGAAAGCGGATTCATAGACAATATCGAAGTCGGAACGGCGAAGGGACTGCGGCAGATCCACGGATACATTTTCGGCGGGCTGTACGATTTTGCCGGGCAGATACGGACGGTCAACATAGCGAAAGGCGGTTTCGCCTTTGCGCCGGCGGCGTATCTGGACGGGGCTCTTGCGCATATCGAAAAGATGGCCGAGGACACGCTGGAAGAGATCGTAGAAAAATACGTTGAGATGAACGTCGCGCATCCGTTTATGGAAGGCAACGGCAGAAGCACGCGCATCTGGCTCGATCTAATCCTGAAAAAGAATCTGAAAAAATGCGTTGACTGGAGCCGTATCGACAAAAAGGATTATCTCTCTGCAATGCGCGAGAGCGTCGACGATCCGGAAAAGATCTTCTCGCTCATAATGGGAGCTCTGACCGACGATATCAACAACCGTGAGATCATCATAAAAGGCATCGACTATTCGTATTACTACGAATCCGAGGAATAAGAATTCCGACCGACACAAAACGCCCCCGCGCTTTTGCGCGGGGGCTGTCGTTTGAGGAGCAGTTATTTCTTTTTCGAATCCACGAAGTCGAGCGCGGCGGAGTAGGCGACGATCAGCGCGGCGCTGACGATCAGTCCGCCGATTATGTCGGTGAACCAGTGGACGCCCGCGAGGATCCTGCCGAATACCGTGACGCCCGCGGTGACGCAGAACGCTATGGCGAAGATCTTCGCGAGTTTTTTGTTCTCAAGGTACCTGACGCAGAAGACCGCGGCTCCGACGAGGATCACGCACGCGAGGACGGTGTGCGACGAGGGAAACGACGCCTCCGGCGCGGTGTCGCCGGGCATGATCACGGGGCGGTAGTTGACCTTGACGATCTCGAAGAAGAGATAGACGATCGCGGTCAGCACGTAAAGGACTCCGGTGACGATTATCTCGCCGTCTATCGCTTTTAAGCTCTTCCGCTTAATAAGCTGCTCTATCCCCTCTTCCGCGAAGACGAGCGCTATCACGATCGACAGATACCCGAGTATCTGCGTCAGCTTGTAAAAGAATCCGTTATATCCGAACGCGCCGCTGATCGCTCCGTTCAGCCCCGCGAAACCGACTTCCGTCCCGTTCGGGCCTATCACGGCGACGCCGACGGTCTTCACGAGTATTATAAACAGTACGAATACCGCGGCGAGGACCGCTGCGGCGATAAACTTCTTTTTCACAGTCTTATCCTCCTTTTTCGCGGCCGCCCGGGACCGCGGTCCGATGATTTGACCGTATTCTACCACAATCGTCAGATATCGTCAATAGGGTTCACAAAATAGGTTTAATGTAGTATAATATTTGGAGTCTGTTATTGGAGTATACCTATGGAAAAAGCCGAAAGGCGCGTGATTTTCAGACGCGTTTTCACGCTCGCGATCCCGATCGTTCTGCACAACGGGATCACGAACTTCGTAAATATGCTCGACAACCTTATGGTCGGGCGGATCGGTACCGCGGAGATGACGGGAGTCACGGTCTCAAGCCAGATGCTCTTCATCTTCACGCTCTGTATCTTCGGGGCGTCGTCGGGGGCCGGGATCTTCACCGCGCAGTATCACGGGAAAGGCGACGGCGAGGGCGTGCGCCGCACGTTCCGTTTCAAGATCCTCGCCGGCCTTATCATAACCGCCGTCGCGACGGTCCTGTTCGTGCTTCTCGGGGATCGGTTCGCCGACACGTTCCTGCGCGGCGAGGGCGATCCCGCGATCGCGCAGGCGGCGCGCGGGTTTGCGAGAGACTATCTTCTGATAATGCTCTTCTCGCTCGTCCCGTTCGTGCTCGTCCAGTGCTGGTCGTCGACGCTCAGGGAAACGGGCCGCACCGTCCTCCCTCTCGCCGCGGGTCTTTCCGCCACGGCGGTCAATCTCGTCCTCAACTATATCCTGATCTTCGGAAAACTCGGCGTCCCCGCGCTCGGCGTCAGGGGCGCGGCGATCGCCACGGTCGTCTCGCGCGCCGTCGAATTTCTCATCGTAGCCGTCGGAACGTGGATCACGAGGGAGAAAAGCCCGTTCATCAAAGGCGCGTTCCGTCACTTCTCGATCCCCGGCCGCCTCGCGCTGAGGATCGTATACCGCGGCTTCCCTCTCATGCTCAACGAGACGATGTGGGCGGCGGGTATGACGGCGCTCAACCGCTGCTACTCCGCCCGCGGGCTCGACGTAGTCGCGGCGATCAATATAAACTCGACGTTTTTCAACGTCTTCTCGACCGCGTTCCTGTCGCTGGGCGTCGCCATCGGGATCCTTCTCGGTCAGGTGCTCGGCGCGGGCGAGACGAAGAAGGCGATCCGCGCGTCGAAACAGCTGATGCGCTTCGCGGTCCTCGTCAGTATCGCGGTCGGCGGTATCTACGCCGCGATCGCGGGCGCCGTGCCTCACTTCTACAACACGACGGACTCCGTGCGCCTCACGGCGACGGTCATGATGCTGATATGCGCGGCCTCGATGCCGCTCGAATCCTTCGCCAACGCCGAATACTTCACCCTGCGCTCGGGCGGTCAGGCGCTGATCACGTTCCTTTTCGACTCGGTCTTCGTGTGGGCGGTATCCGTTCCCGCGGCGGCCCTTCTCATCCGTTTCACCGACCTCTCCGTCTTCTTCGTCTACGGGTCGGTGCAGGCGCTTAACGTATTGAAATGCATCCTCGGATATATCCTCGTGAGATCCGGCAGATGGGCTAAAAACATAGTAAAATCGGACAAGGAGACAGACGGCGATGAAAACTGAAAAGCATTCTCTGCTTTTGGGCAGACCCGTGGAGTTCTTCTCCCACGGAGTCGAGGAGGAGTGGGGTTACGGCGCCCCGCAGAGAGACTCCTTCGCCGTAATAAGGCCGAAAAACGAAAAAGAGGGAGAAAAATATCCCCTCTACGTCGTTTTCCACTCGGCGGGTCACGATCTGTACTCGGCGATCCGGTGTATGGAAACGGAGGGCGACCACGATATCTATCACAGCCCCGAGGACTCGTTCGCGCTCGTTCTCGACTGCCGCGCAAATGCGGGCGACTGGTGGTGGGGCGGACTCACGCCCGCGGGAGTCGCGGAAGAGATATCGGCCCCCGATAGGTTCGGCGTCGAGCCCCGCCCGGTCGAGAACAGATGCATCGCGACCGTCCTCTGGACGATCGAAAACTTCGCCGTCGACGCCGAGCGCGTTTACGCCGTCGGCAACTCGATGGGCGGGTCCGGCTCGCTCGGCATCGCGGGACCGCGCGGCGATATCTTCGCCGCGATCAAGGCCAACGTCCCGGCGGGCGTGCGCCATATAAACGAGAGATGCGTCCTGAACGGCGAAAGGCCCGCGGGTTTCCGCATCCCCGATCCGCCTCTTATCATCGACTACAGCGCGCAGAACGACGAGTGGTCGGGCGGCCACGAGCTTCTCTACTCCGGTATGAAGAAGAGAAAATACGCGCTGATCGGCTTCTTCGGTCCCTTCGGCCATCAGAACAACAACTTCGAGATCGCAAAGGTCAACGACCTGATCCACTCGCTCGATATCGGATCGGTCCGCCTGCACGATCCGTACCCGGTGTTCACGAACGCCTCGACCGACGATCCGATCCCGTGGCCCGATCACCGCGGAAGCGGCGCTTCCGGTCAGGTAAACGGGTTCTTCAGATGGAGAAACGTATCGGACGCGACGGACTCCTTTGAGATCGAGCTTCGCCTGCTCCGTCAGAGCGAGTGGGAAAGCCGCGTGACGTTCCCCGAGTCCTCCGTCGCCGACGTATCGGTCAGACGCAGGCAGAAATTCCTGCCGGGACCCGGCGAGCGGTTCGCGTGGGAGTTCGGCGGCCTGAAAGGCGAAGGCGCCGCCGACGAAGAGGGTCTCCCCACCGTCCCGCGCCTCGAGATCACGAAGACGCCGAAGATACTGAAACTCAAAAGATAAAAAAAACGCGGCTGCTTATCGCAGCCGCGCGTTTTTTTCATTATCAGCCGTTGTCTCCGTCGATCGTCTGGACGAGGAACTTGATGTTCATTTTCGCAACTCTGGCGTTAGCCTTGTAGTCGGAGGAGAACGTCGAGTTGTCGATCGTGAGAGCCTTGTCGAGCGAATCGAGGAACGGTCCCCAGGTATTGTCGTTTCCGTCGGAGTAGAGGACGGACATATCGTAGATCTTCGACTGGAAGACGATCTCGAGGGTCTGCTGGCTCTCGAGGTCGAAGATCGCCTGAGTGCGGAGCATCCTGTCGTAGTACGCTTCCTTGACGTACTTCTGCGACAGCGCGCCCATCGCCTCGGTCATGAGATCGACGAATTCGAGATCCTTGACCGTCTTGGGGATATACACGGCCTGACCGACCCACGGATTGGAGTAGGAGTGGTAAGCGCTCTGACCCGCGTTGAGCTTGGGCATCGGAAGGATGCCGAACTCGGCGGACTGCTGACGCATGTACATGACGTCGCCGGTGTCGGCGAAGTAGAACAGCGCGTGGTCGTTCAAAAACAGGTCTTCGAGTCTCTCGACGCCGTATTTCTTCGAGGCTTCCTCATCCGTCTTGAGCAGAGCGGTCTGCGTTTCGTCGCCCTGGAAGGAGACGAGACGGTCGGAGAGGTCGGAGAGTTCGATCGGAAGCGCGTCTTCAACGTACGGAACGCCGTCCTCGTCGAACTTCGTTATCGTCTGACCCGCCGCAAAGAGGAACGGGACGCCGACGGGATGAACGTAGCGGAACGTGCCGGACGCGACGTTCGTCACCTGCGGAACGTCCGAAGCGACCTCTTCGAGCATGTCGACCGTCCATTTGCCGTTCAGAGCGGCATCGTAGAGTTCGGAGTCGTCGATGCCGAACATATGGGTGACGCTCTTGTTGAAGAGAACGACGTGGGTGTCAAGGTAGGTGTACGGAACGATCGGCCCGAAGAGGAAATACAGTTTCCCCTTGACGGAGAACGTATCTCTCATCGACTGTACCCACCACTCGCGGTCGAAATCGACGTGTTCGAGGTCCTGGACCGTGCGGATGACGCCCGCGTTGAGGAGCGCCTGACCGCAGGTGAGCATCCCGCCGCAGGCGAGGTCGTAGTCGCTGCCGCCGGCGGTGACTTCGTTGATGACCTGATCCTTCGTCGCGGGACCGCCGTCAAGCGAGACGGGATCCCAGTCGATACCGAAGATCTCCTCGAGATCGCGCTGCCTGTAGTAGAGCGAGTCGCTGAGGATCTCGCCGGTTTCCTTCTCCTCGGTCGGGAAGTTGACCGAGTGACCGATGTAGGTGAACGTCTTGCCTTCGGTATCGTACCTTGTCGCAAGTTCGTCAACGTATTCGTCGATCTCGTTTTTCTCGGCAGGTTCGGTCGCGACGCCGGTCTCGGTGTCTTGCGTACCGCTCCCTTCGCCCTGATTGCAGGAAGCGAGAGCCGCCCCGATCATGAGGGCAGCGAGAATAAGCGCTAAAATCCTGACTTTCATAAGTTTTTTCCTTTCGGTTGGTTTACGAACAGTATTTTATCATAATACACTCGTTTTTTCCACAGTTTTTTGTAAAAAAATATCCGCTCGTGCGCCGCGCGCGCGGACCGGGGACCGTTTTTCACGGTTTTTATTGATTTTTTCTTCCCGATAGTGTATAATTGTATGGCAAAAAAACAGGGACCCGTGAGGTCCCGGATACGGATAAGGAGAAAAAATGGCAAAGAAGATACTCATCCTTCTGCTCGTTCTCACCCTCGTCCTTCCCGTCGCAGTCTCCTGCGGCAACGGCGGAGGCAGCGAGACCGGTAAAGAGACCGCGTCCGATACCGCCGGAACAGGCGAGAACGAAAACGAGTACGCCGAACTCGACGCGTACGTAGAAGAGCTCGCCGAGGGCACGAACACCGACGGCAGCACCTTCACCTACATCGGCAGATCGAGCGACAACTTCCCGAAGGAAGAGCGCGAGCTGGGCGATATCCAGAGCGACGCCGTCTACTACAGACAGCGCGACCTCGAGGAGATCTTCGGCATCGACTGGGAGGCCGTAATCACCGACGGCGGTCCGACGACGACCGACCAGGTCACCAATGAAGTCACCGCGGGCGGCGACTCCTACGACCTCGTTTACGGAAACGTCATCACCGTTTCGCAGTACCTGTTCAACTCCGGCGTCATCAGAAGAGTCGACACGCTCGACACGATCAACCTTGACAAAGAGTGGTGGGTACAGTCGCTGCGCGACGTTTATTCCATCAAGGGCAAACTGTTCTTCCTGCGCGGCTACGCCACCGTCGAGAGCTTCCAGGATACGGACTGCGTCCTCTTCAACAAGACCGTCGCCTCCATGTTTGACGGCATCGACGAGGACGAGCTCTACTCCCTCGCCAGAGACGGAAAATGGACGATCGACGAAATGCAGAGGGTCGCCTCTTACGTTCCCGAGAACCCGACGGGTACAGGCATCTACCGTTACGACAACGCCGACGCCATCGGCCTTCTCTTCTCGAGCGGCCTGAAGATCACGAACTTTGACGAGGAAGGCGCTCCTTACATCGTCGACGCGCTTCCCGTCGAATTCCTCGACCTGTCGCAGATCACAGTCGGAATGTTCGCGGACAACTCCCAGACTCCGACGGCGGACTACAGGAAGGGCGAGGACAAGATGACCAAGTACGGCGTCGACGAGGATTACGACTGGTTCCAGGACAACAAGGCCCTGTTCCAGTTCAGCGGCACCGGCGGCGCGATCTCACTTCGTCAGTTCGACGTCGTGTTCGGTATCCTTCCGATGCCCAAGGGATCCGCTTCTCAGGCGCAGTATTACTCCTACGCCGATCCGTGGGGCTCCGGTTCTCTGACGATCCCGAAGACCACGAAGAACATCGACGTGACCTCGACGATCACCGAGGCGATGGGCGCCCTGTCCGCGAAGTACGTCAAGACCGCTTACTACGACATGCTTCTGCGCGGTCAGTCCATCTTCGATATGGAGAGCCGCGATATGCTCGACATCATCTTCCAGACGACCGTTTACGATATGGTCGACATCTACTCCGGCGGCGACGTCAACCAGTGGGGTCCTCTGATGCAGGCTCTCAGCTACGACATGACCTACGACAACACGTCGATCACGTCGAACTGGAAGTCCAACGTGAAAGTGACCAAGTACACGATCAAGAACATCATCAAGACCGCGGACAATCAGGACTGAAACGAATAAAAAAGAACGCTCCGATCGGAGCGTTCTTTTTTTATCCGAGAGAAGAGATATAGCGATTTTTCACAGTTCGTTGACGGAGCCGATGAAGATCGGGACGTTCGTCGCGACGTCGATTATCATATAGACGAACGGTCTGTCGAGCCTTACCGTTTTTCCGTCCTCCCACGGCGAGGCGTTCTTGTCGACGATCTCGACCGCCGTGGCGGCGCCGGCCTTCGTCCCCGTCTCGTTGAGGGTCATGTAAGTCTTGTGGAGCACTCTGCTGATACGGAGGTTTCCCGCCTCCGAGCAGCCGAGTCCCGAGAAGTCCGCGAAGTCTTCATCGAACGGGGTGACCATTCCCATATTTTTCAGGACGGACGACAGTTCGGCGTCGAATTCGGTCTCAAACTTCGGCAGATAAGCGTCGACATTGACGGACTGTCTGTTCTTAAGGATCCCGCAGAGACGCGCGCCGTCGAGCGTCGCCGCGTATTCTTCGGGGGCGACGCCCTCGCCGGGCAGGATCGCCGCGAATGCGTATTTCCCGCCCGCGTAATATTTGACGAATCCTGCCGCTTCGCCGTCCTCGAGATACAGATTTTCTGCCGATCTCATCATCTCGACCGTCGACGCCGTTCCGTCGGAATTGTTGAAGATGTCCTCCTTCACGGAGGCCTCGGCGTACCGGTGCGCCCACTCCGCTTCGAAACAGACGGCGTTAATCAGGTACATGACCGCTTCGGGCGGTATCGCGTCGAGGATCTTTTCGATCATCCCGTCGGTCCTGCCGCTCACCCAACCGTTTATATCGTCGAGCGTCCGGCCGTCAAACGGTGCGGCGAAGATATCCGCGCCGTACCAATCCGCGTTAGTTTTGAGAAAATCCTTATTGACGGAAAACCGCGCGTCCGTGGTGAACCAGACGGAATTCGCGACGTTCAGTTTCGCACTTTCGCCGTTCTCAAATGAGTCGGTCAGCGTGTAAAGGAAGCCGTTCGCGTCCGGGGCGGAGAGTCCGAGCGTCCTTTCCATCTCGGAAAGAGTATCGCCTCGCGCGCCGTTCTGCGTCATCGCGAGCGCGGTATAAACGGAGAGCGGAGAGACGAGCACGTTTTTGCCGGGCTCGCCCGCTTCGCGGAAAAGGCGGACCGCGAAATCGGAAAACGCGGCGGCCCCCGCCGAAAGATCCTCCGTTTTCGCGGCAGGCGAGGGAGCGACGCCCTCGGACAGCGTGACTCTGCCGCCGCGGTCGACGGTCACCGTCGAGCCGTCTTTTTCGCTCTCGAGATAGCGGTTGAGGATCGTTGCGACCTGCGCGCGCGTCGCGTGGCCGAGCGGGTCGAGATAGATCTTTCCGTTCTGAGCGGAGCCGGTTATGAGGCCCGAGCCGACCGCCCATCTCATCGGATCGACGGCGTATCCGTCGACCTTCGCCGAGTCGGGGAACGTGGATATGTCGGCGCGCGCCGAAACGCCGTAGCCCTTATACGTCGAGAATCTCATCATGATCGCCGCGATCTGTTCGCGGGTCAGCGGATCGTCCGGCGAGAATTTTCCCTTCCCCGTTCCGTTGACGATCCCGTTTTCAGCCGCCCAGACGACGGCGCCGCGGTACCATTCCTCCCTCAGATCGTCGAACGGCGACGGGCCCGACGGCGCGGGGGTCCCCTCCGTCCTCCAGAGGACGGTCACGATCATCGCGCGGTTCATGTCGCCCTCGGGATCGAAACGGGTCGCGAAAACTCCGTTCATAAGACCGTTTTTGTACGCGTAATTTACGTATGGGGCGAACCAGTCGGACGCCGAGACGTCGGAGAAGACGGCGTCAGCGTTCTTTCTCTGCGCTTTTTCAAAGTCGCCCTTTATCTGATCGGGCGTGAGCACGCCCGCGTATATCTTCGCCTCGTTGATGAGGCCCGAGAACTTGTACGAGACCGCCGACGCGGGATCCGAGGACGCACCGCCCACGCAGAGCGCTGCGTTCTCGAAGCCGGGCTCGAGCAGACCGCCGGAGATCGCCCTCTCTCCGACAAGCTCTCCGTTGAGATACAGGCGCGCCGTCGTCCCGTCGTACGTCGCGGCGGCGTGATACCACACGCCGGCGTCGATATCTGCGCCGACAGCGTAAGGCGACAGATCATCTGCGGCCGATCTGAACCGGCCGTAGAACCAGAGTTTCCCGTCTTCGATGCGCAGACCCGTGTTGAGCGATTCTATCGAGCCGAGGACGTACGCGGGTCCCTCGGTATCGTTCGCCTTGAAATACGCCTCGAGGGAAAAATCGGTCCGTATCGAGTCGAACTCCTCGGGCGAGAATTCGTAACCGATCGCGCCGACGCCCATCAGTTTGACCGCCTTTTTGCCGATCGTCTTATCGTCGGCTGCGGAAAGGCGCGAAGGCTCCGCGACGGTCTTCCTGCCGCAGGCGTCCGCCCAAGAGCCCTCCGACGCGTCGACGGAGAGGACGGCCGCCGCATCTCTCGGGTCGGCGTGACCGACGTTGACGACGCCTTCGTATCCGAGCGAAGCCGACGCGCGGTACGCGGTGACGGCGTTGACTTTCACTGTGTAGTCGGTATCGGGCAGAAGGCCGATCACCGGCACCGTCCACGTTTCGTGCGGCTCGGAGAGATACCCGTCGTTCATCAGACTGATCGAGACGGGGTCGGTCCCCTCGGGACCGGTGAAGACGACCTGATATTCGACGACATAGTCGCGTGCGAGCCCCGTCGCCGGCGACGCCGCCGGGAACGTGACGATCGCCGCGTCGTGGCTGCCGTCGACGGAGACCGTTATCTCCGCGTCTTCCGGAAAGACCGCTTTCTTTCTGCCGTAGCCGTAATTGCCCTTGCCGTGCGATCTGCTGTAATAACTCACGACATTGCCGTCGCCGCCGTCGCGGGTGAAGTCGGCGGACGGGTCGATAATGAAATCCTCGTCCGGGAAGACGAACTCGCCCTTCGCGATATTAACGCGGCGCAGGCGCACCGTTCCGTTTTCAAGCACGTCGGCAAGGACGAAGCAGCAGGAGTCGTCCGCTCCGTTGAAAGTGGTATTGCCTGTGTTCTGACCGCTTTTCGGGTCGACGAAGTCGCCGCCGAACACGGTGCCGAGAACGCCCGAGCGGACCATCGTGAAGCCGAGATCCTGCTCGACGAACAGGCGCGTGTCGTAGTAGTTCGAGTGGGTATGACCCGTGAAAAGTATGAGGTTCGGATGCGCTTTGAAGCAGTTCAGTTCCGCCTCCGTCCACGCGTCGTTCGAGGCGGTCGACGCCGAAGTCGGGACTCTGTGGTGAGAAAGACCGATGATCGGTCCCGTGTAGCCCGACGCGTCGATCTCGTCAAACATGGCGAGGATCTCCGCTTCCTGAGCGTGATAGGTATTCGATCCCTTTTCAAGGCCGGTCAGATCGTCCGGACTCATCTTGACGACGGGGACGCCGGCGATATAGTAAAGTTTCGTCGGCTCCTGACCGACGCACTCTCTGAACACGTCCCAGCAGCCCACTCCCGCCTCGTACGATTCGTGGTTGCCCATCGAGATAAGCGTCACGCCGACCGAATCGCCCTCCGCGGAATTGTCGAAGCCCTCGACGTCGTCGGGGAGCGACGCGGAATTCGCGCGGACCGTCGTCATCAGCGGTTCGTAAAAGACCGGCACGCCGTAGTTGTTGACGTCGCCGACGAGGCAGAGTGCGTCGACGCCTCCGAATATACGGAGCGCGTCGTAAACGGCCCTCATCTTGTCGTCCGAGAAGTTGCCGCCGATGCCATAGTGGACGTCCGCGCCGATCGCGAAACGCGCGACCACGCCGTCCTCGGAGATCGGCTCCCATTCGAACTTGACCGGGTGCCACGGGGCGCCGTCGTATTCGTGGTAGGGCGAATCGAACGCGGCGAAGACGGGAGCCGCGAGAATTATGATCGCAACGAGGAAAGATATGATTTTTTTCATAGTGAAAGTCCTCTCGAAAAATTGACAATGGACAATTGAAAATTAAAAAGCGCGAAAAACGGTATTTTTTCATAATAATTTTATCACAGCGGCTTTTAAGTGTCAAATGATCAAATCTTTCCGAATGAAGTCATATTATTGATTTTTTAAGAATATAATGATACAATATGTCGTGAAAATGAAAAAAGGAGAAGCCCGGAATGGACGTTTTTCTGAGTTTTCTTCTCGGTTACTCAGTCGGGATGATAAATCCCTCGTACATAATCGGCAGGATCCGCGGATTCGACATCAGGAAGCGCGGATCGGGCAACGCAGGCGGTTCCAACGCCCTGATAACGATGGGCAAGGTGATCGGGCTTTTGTGTATCCTGTTCGACCTCGCCAAAGCGGCTCTCGTCACGTGGGGCGCGGCGCGCATTTTCCCCGAATGCGCTCTTTCCTTCCCCGCCGCCGCCGTCGGCGTCGTGCTGGGCCACGTCTTCCCGCCGTATATGAAGTTCAGGGGCGGCAAGGGGTTTGCCTGTCTCGGCGGAGCGATCCTCGCATTCAACCCGCTCGTTTTCCTCATCATGCTCGGCGGCGCCGTGATCGTCGTGCTCGTCACCGACTATATCTGCTTCGTTCCGCTGACGGCGTCCGTCGCGTTCCCCATAGTGTGGGGGATAATGAAAAACGACCTTTGGGGCGCGCTGATGCTGTGTATCATCACCGCCGTGATCTTCTTCCGCCATATCGATAACTTCAAAAAGATCAAAAACGGTAAAGAGCTGAAATTCTCCTATCTCTGGAAAAAGGATTCCGAAATGAAACGGATCGGAGCTGTTGAGGACGACTCCGGCGAAAATAAAAACGATCCCAAGGAGGAATGAAAGATGACGCATATACTCTACAACCCTTTTTCAGGCAACGGCGAAGGCAAGGTCCGCGCAGAGGAAGTCAAAAAGTTCTATGAGGGGAAGGAGACCGAATTCGTAGATATGACGTCGGTCGACTACGGCGCGTTCTTCGCCGGTCTTCCCGAAGGGGACGATATCTGCATCTGCGGCGGCGACGGGACGCTCAACCGCTTCGTCAACGACACCGACGATATTGAGAAAAAGTGCGATATCTTTTACTTCGCGACCGGCACCGGAAGCGATTTCTGGCACGAGCTCGGATACAAGCCGGGCGACGCGCCGATCAAAGTCAACGAATACCTCGCCGACCTGCCGATCGTCGAGATCGCGGGCAAAAGGATGAGAGTGCTCAACGGCGTCGGATACGGCATCGACGGGTACTGCTGCGAGGTTGCGGACGTGATCAGGGAAAAGGATCCCGGCAGCAAGATCAACTACGCGGGCATCGCGATCAAGGGGCTTCTGTTCCACTTCAAGCCGGTACGCGCCACGGTCACCGTCGACGGCGTGGAGCACGTGATCGAGAAGACGTGGATCGCTCCGACGATGAACGGGAAATGCTACGGCGGCGGCATGATGCCGACCCCCGCGCAGGACCGTCTGGACCCGAACAGAAAGCTCACGACCATGCTGATGCACGGCAAGGGCAGGATCGCAACGCTGATCATCTTCCCGAAGATCTTCAAGGGCGAGCACGTCAAGCACACGGGCTCCGTCACTTCGTTCACCGGCCGCGACATCACGGTGAAGTTCGACCGCCCCGTAGCCGCTCAGGTAGACGGCGAGACCGTTCTCAACGTCACGGAATATCATATTACCAAATGACCCCGGCGTGTTGACTTCGCGCTCAAAGAGTGATATCATTTAATCGGTAAAGAAGGCGCGCCCGCGCTTTCGGAATATACGAATTATCCAAAGAAGAAAGGTACGGTAAAAAATGAAGAAGCTTCTTTCCATTCTTCTCACAATCGCGACGCTTGCGATGATGATCGCGGCCGCGATCCCCGCAGGGGCGAGGGCCTCGTTCGCTCCGAACGGAACGGGCTGGGATCCGAACGAAGTGATCACGGTCAAAAAGGCCGATCCCGCAGACGTCGTCAAAGACGGCGTCATCGGCGACGGAGAGTATGAGAGATATTATCCCGACCTCGACGCCGAGGATAATATGACGAGCCCGCTGTTCGTCGTCGCTTTCGGCGCCAACAGTCTCGACAACTGCCTCGCCATGTTCCCGACGATGGAGTACTACTTCTCCTGGGACGAGACCCACGGCTTCAACTTTGCGATCCGCAACAAACCGGTCGAGATCAAGCAGGTCCTCGGCGTCAAGGAAGGCGAATCTCCCGAGGACGACTTCTGCCGCGGTCTCGCTTACATCATCAACTTCGACACCGAGTACGAGGAGCATCCGATCCTGTACTACGCGCTCGGCAAGAGAACGGACACGGGCGATTATCTCGAGGGCTACTACGTCAATCCGAACGGCCCGACCCAGCTCGGAGCGAAGAACACCTATAACCCGACGCCCGGCGTCGACTGCGTCATCAATTACGACTACGCGACCGGGTACTCCACGGTCGAATGGTCCGTCCCCTTCGAGGATATCCACGCCGATGCTATCGGACCGGGAAGCACGATCAAAGCGACGCTCACCGCGACCGCCGGGACGGCGGAGACCCCCGGAGCCGCTCACGATGATGAGGACAGCTACGCCGTCACGCTCGGCGACTTCGGTTACGGAGTCAACGTGAAGATGATGCACAACCACGTCCCGTATCTGCTCTCCGACACGATGATCGAGAAGACCGGCAACGGCGGTGAAGGCGGCGGAAACGGCGGCCAGGGCGGCGGAACCCAGGGCGGCGGAACCCAGGGCGGCGGCGAAAGCGGCGGCCAGGGCGGCGGAGCCCAGGGCGGCGGCGAAAGCGGCGGTAACAGCGGCGGAACCCAGGGCGGCGGCGAAAGCGGCGGCCAGGGCGGCGGAACCCAGGGCGGCGGAACCGCGCCGAGGACCGGCGACCCCATGGCGATCATGGCGGCGGTCGCGGCGGTATCCGCGGCAGGCGCGTTCATCGTAAGACGCAAAGTCCGCAAATAATCCGGAATAACAAAAATACCCGGAGAGAAAACCTCTCCGGGTATTTTTTTTTGCGTCATCCCCCGAGGAACACTTTGATAACGAGCGCGATCACGCCGCCGGCGATCGCGAGCGACAGCCAGTTGTTTATCTTCACCTGCAGCTCGATCACGGCAAGCCGCTTGTCGTCGTTTGCGAGCTTCTTCTCGATGTCGTGCGTCGTGCTGTCGCAGTCGTCTTTTTTGACGTACCGCGTGTCGAAGAACTCGGTCAGCGCTTCTTTTGTCAGTTCGCTCATTTGTCGAATCCTCCTGCTCTGTCTACGATAACAAGCGTCCGGGTCAGATCCGTGTTCAGCGCAAGGTTCCCCGCTTTTTCGCCCTTGAGATATCCCTCGTCGACGAGCTTTTGTATCGTCGGACGCGCCCATTCCGGGACCTCTTTTACCGTATGATACTTAGCCTCGGTCCGCTCGTCTACGACGGCGACCTTGTCCTCAAGGTCCTCGATCTTCTTATCGCCCTTATTCACGGCAGCCTCGGTTTTTACCGCCCATTTTTCAATAGCGGTCACTTTTGCCGCGAGCGCGTCGAATTCTTTTCTTTCAGCAGGTGTCATCGGTCTGTTCTCCTCTACTCTTTTCTTAAAATCTTCCCACAGGGAAGGATCGTTGACCCACGGCTGTGGGCATATCTTTCCGGTCACGTCGTAGTGACGGCACAGTTTCGCCTCGGGGAACGCCTCGAGCAGTTCCAAGACAAGGGAGACGGTATTGTCCACCGTCTTCTCCGGGATCGAATAGACCCCGTTTTTATACTTGACGCACATCTCGATCCCGATACTGTTCCTGTTCGTACACCCGTTCTTCGGCGGCGGGTTGTCCCCGCAATGCCACGCCGTGTCCTCGACCGCCACGGACTGCCACACTTCCTTCTCGTCTACGAAGAAGTGAGCCGACGCGCCGACGTACTGATTTGCGAACGCCGCGCACTCGTTCTTCGCAAGGTCCGGCTGATACGTGTTCGCCGTGTAGTGAAGCACGATCCACTCGACCTTCTGTCCGTCCCGCCCGATCCATCGGTTGAACGGCGTGATATTCTTATATATCGTCATCTTTCTTCACCTTGTTGTACTGCGCTGTAGATATCCCCAACAACGCGCCGAGGAATAGGTCAATAGCCGTTATCGTCCCGACGATCTCCTCGCCGTAAGGGAAACCCCATATCTGCGCGAGTGAGAAGTAAAGAGTCCCGACGGCGGGAAGTACGACGAGCGCGATCCACTTGAGTATGTCGTATATGCGATTACTGAACATTTCATCACCTCGTTATGAATTGCTTATAGGGTAAGCCGACATCGTCCAGTTGACATCGCTCCCGCTCCCCATCGCGTAAAGGAGCGACAACGCACCGGAGAGAGGATCAACAAGTTGAGCCGCGAGGAAGAAATTAACATTATCCGTACCACGTGCGGTGATCGGCAAGTCATATGTGTAACCCGCGTAAAACGGATGAACGAATCGCAATGTTACCTCGTCGCCATTTGCGAGCCAATCGTAGATGGTCACCAGCGTTTGTTCGCTCACCAAGTTGCCGGCCCCGTCGTCGGTAATTTCAACAGTATGACCTTTCTTGATATACCTTGACGCGATAAGCCAGCGGTTCGGCACTTCTTCACTCGGCGCGGCAAACGCCGTGAGGGCTGCCCCGGATTCGTCGACGTAGTTAGCACCTACAATGGTATCTCCGTCTTCCTCGACTACCATATTGCACAAGCCGTATCCGATTCTGCCGCCGAGGTTCGCTTTCATCCAGACCTGCTTTCCCGATCTCGACGCATCGAGTATCTGCGATAAAGATTTGTCCGCCTCCGCGACGATAAAGTCGTCCTCTTCAAGATACGGCGTGAGTTCGACAAAAAACGGTTCTCCCCCGCCGCCTCCGCCGTTTTCAAGTATCGCCTTGAGGAGCATCTCCTTGCGCGAGCCGGGTTCGATATTCGTAGTCGTATCGCCGTTCAGTATGCCCTGAAGGAGCATTTCTTCACGATCACCGGGTTCTGTCTGTCCCATTGTTTATTCTCCTTTTACAAAGATTTGAGGAAGTTCTCAATGAATGTTGACTCGAAAGCGTGGGCGGCGTCGTTCGGGTGAGTGTTGGAACTCGGATTGACCGCCTGCGCGTTAAGGATGTTCTGCTTGATCGCCGCCGGAATATCCGGATTGGTCGAGCGGATCATCGCGGGAGTCCGTTCGTCTCCGTTCAGATTGATATACGGATAGCCGTATTTCTTCGCCAGAGCGATCTGTGCGAGCGTTCTTTCGTTACCGTTACTGCCCGTGCCGTTCGTTACGATTATTCCGACGTGCGCGAACGGTCTGTTTGCCCGGAGCCACGACAGGACGACGTTGTACGCTCCGCAATACGTTTCAACGGTAGCGTCTTCGATCGTTCCGAGAGGTATATCGTAATTGACGTCGTTGATCCCGAGGTAGATCGTTATGTAGTCGGCGTCCTCGGGGATCGACTGGTAGTAGAACTGGCTGTTCGGGGACGTAAGCGAGTTGTTGTTATTCGGATTTGTCGCGTCGTTCAGATAGCCGAGCGTCTGACCGTTGCGGGCGTACAGTACGACGTTGATCCCGGTCCTGTTGCCGATCAGATAGGGATAAACAGCCTTATGCCCTTTGTACGGTCCGTCCGGCAGTACGGTGTCGGTCGCTCCGTAGGTGAACGAGTCGCCGCAGACGACCCACTTTTTACCCTCCAGTTTATGATCGAGATGGACGGAGTTCAGAAAATCGTTTTTCTGCGCGTCGTTCAGCATCGGGAAGTCCGGCTTGAACACTTTTTTGTACGGTCGGTACTGCGCGTTGGGATCGGTGGAAACGCAGATCGTTCCCTCGTCTGCGACCCTGCCCGTAATTATTACGTAGCGGTCGTCTGCTCCCGTGGTAAAACTGTATATCAGAGTGGCTTCCGAGGTAGCCGCCTCCTCGGATATAAACATTTTGCGGGCGTCGTAATGTTCGACGAACCTCAAGGGCGTCAGGCTGTAATAAGTCGTGCTTGGCTCTATCGGGATCACGGGCGTGTGTTTGTAGGTTCCCGACGTTGAATTATGCTTACCGCCCGACACGTACCCGTCGATCATTTTCGTCTCGTCTACGATGTTTGCCGTGCTTACTCCCATAAGCGCGGTGGGGATCTCGACGGTGTCCTTCAGACTGTAACTCGGATCAGGGGACGTGTATTCGTAGAAACGGTTCCACGTCGAGGGTATCGGAGCGTTGAAAATAAGGTTCTCGGTGTACTGATTTCTGTAACTGATAAGAGCGTACGCGGCTCCGGTCGGCGCCGTAAATCCTCCGTAGTCGTAACCGTCGACCCCCGCGTCAAGAACCGATAACCCGGCGCCGGATGAATCGAGGAATACGACGTATCGCCAACACGAAGTGTTGTCCTGCGCGTCCGAAGGTCTGACAGCCGCGACGACGTAGGTCTCCCCCGGCGTGACCGGGATTTTGACAATGTTGAAACTGCTTCCCGTCTTCCGTTCCAGATCGGTGCTTTTACAGTAGACGCCTTCCTCTACCGTGTCGGGATCGAACAGATTGAGCGACGGGGTGACGGCGTCTCGCTCTTTTATGTCGCCGACGTCTTTTACCAGACCGGGAAGACCCGACAGGTCCTGTCCGACGCCCCATTCTCCGTTATTGACCGCGAGGACTTTGCCGTTGTCTTCAGACGAAACGGCGGGAAGTTCTTTTTCCGGTTCCGCGGCGTCCCATTCTCCGTCCACTACCGAGAGGACTTTGCCGGAATCCGAATCGGTTACTTCCGGGAGAACGAACGCTTTATCCCAAACTCCCCCGTTCGCCACAAGAGCCTTTCCGTCGTCTGCGTTGGTAATAAGCGGAAGCGTCTGATCTATCGTCACCGCCGCGCCGAACTCCGTCCCGACGTATAACGAGAACGACGGGGATATCAGCAGAAGCGACGTCCCGCTGTAGACGCGCACCTCGCAGACGATCTCGCCCGCCGTAGTCACCCACGAGGAAGGGATCGTCGCGGAGAGGACGTTTCCTTCCGCCGTCAGCGGCAGTTCCGCCGCCGTCTGTATGGGCAGATAACCCACAAGTTCCGCCGTGCAGTCATCCGTTATCACGTACGGAGCGCCGTTATCCGTCAGCGTTATATGTAACTCTCTCGCCGTGTCGCCGCGCTTCAGCGATATCACGTGCGGCGCGACTGCCCTGTGCAGGTCGAGAGTGAGCGAGCAGATCGATTCGTTCATCCTATTCGCCTCCTCATCTCACAGACCGGCCGTTCGCCGCGAGTTTCTCCAGGGCGATCAGGTAGTCGAGATAATCGTTCTGTTCCTTCGCGCTGAGAGAATTCCGCCTGTACTCCGTGTCCGCCGCAAGCTTCGCCGCCGCCTGCGCCGCGGAGTTTTCCTCTTTCTTTTCGTTGAGTTTCTGCGCGTCGCGCTTGACGGCAAGCTCCCCTCTGACCTTCTCCTCGTTCAGCGCGTCGAGGCGCGCCTGACGCTCCGCCTCCGCCGCCTCTTTGACGATCTGACGGGCGAGCGCCTCGCGCTCCGCCTCGGCTGCGGCTTCGTATTTTTCGCGGGCGAAAAGAGTCTCGTATTTGTCCTTCGCCCCGTCTCTGTTCATCCGGTACCGCTCAAGCGCAAGCGAGTACAGCTCCGGTATCTTGTCCGCGGCGCGCGCCGCGTATTCGTCCCTGACCGCGGCGGCCGCCGTCTCGGCGTATGTGTTCCCGTAGCCGCCCGTCAGCGCCGCCGCTTTTCCCATCGCGTCCTTCATGGCGAGCCTTCCTTCGCGCTCGTAACGGTCGCGGTACTTGCGGTAGAGTTCGTCTCCGTTCACGTCGTACGCAAATCCGTCGCTCTTCAAAAACTCGTTCAGAAGGTCCTCCGAGACGATCTGCCCTTTATCTTCCGTTTCTTCTTCGCTTTTCTTTTTCTTTTTCACTTCGTCAATTCCCGTTTTCTCCATGACCGTCTCCTTCCGCGCCTCTGCAGGCGCTTTTTTTATTTGCCGCGTTCGTTCTCGCAAAGTCCCGTCTTTTCCGCCAGAACGTCGAACGCATAGTTGAGATCGTCGGCGAGGCGGTCGAGATACTTCAAGAGCTCGATCACCCGCTCAGCCGTATCGTCCGACTCGAACCTCATTTTTTCTATCTCGATCATCTTTCGCTTCCCTCCGCCTCGGTCAGAGCAACCGAATAGATCGCGGCGTCGCCGACGCCCGATATCCTTATTCTGAAACTGTCGCATCTTCTGAGCGGAACGGACGCCGTGAACGACCCGAGTCCCCTGCCCTCCGCGGACGATACGGGAATGAAGTCTCCTTTCCCGTCGCAGCGGATGAAAAAGCGGACAGCCGTACCGACTGCGAGGCGCATCCTGACCGTGACGCGCGACGGGTACTTTTTGCCCGGCGACCGGAGGCCGAGATCGCCCGATTCGACGAACCAGAAAAGCGGACCCGCCTCGGGCGTTCCCGTCCCGCCGACCGACGTGAGGACGGAGTCTCCCGTCCGATAAAAAAACGTATCCCCGCAGGCGCTGCAAAAACCCGCCGCGCGCGCGGAGTCCTCGCGGTGCCACGTTCTGAGGCGCGGGTCGTAAACGAACAGACCGTCCGCGGCGCCGGAAAGGCAGACGTAATACTTGCCGCCGTACTCCCCCGCCGCGGACGAGGAGAATACGCCGTCGCCGAGCGCCTCCGAGACTTTCTCGGACGAGCTGCCGTCGTATCTCATCACGCCTGCGGGCGAGACGTAATAAAGCAGCCCTCCGACCGCGGCGACCGATCCCGCGGCGCCCTCCGCGACCCCGTCGCATTCGAGCGTCACGATCCTGAAAGTCGACGGCGTCGAGCCGTAAACGCGAAGTGCCGTTTTCTCCTTGAAGAAAACGGGATTGCCGCGGTACGTCGCCGCACCCGTGAACGGGCCGTCCGGTCCGATCGAAGCGGCGTAGGAATCGGTCGACACGTTCTCGAACGTGTGCCACGCGCGGAAGTCTCCGAGCGCGGACGCGTATATCTCGTTCACGATTTTGCCGCCCTCCTCGCCGTATCTGCATCCCCACAGTCTGTTTCCCGCCTCCGTCACGTAGTCCATCTCGGGGACGTTCCGGCTGATCCTGACAGTAAAACCGTCGTAGATCCTGTTGATGACGGGTCCCGGGATCACGAAATAGTCGCTTCCCTTTTTGATTAGTTTGAAATATCCGCGCGCGGGCGCTCCGTCCGTTCCGCCCTCCGTGCGGAAGATCTCAGGGTCGACGAAGACCGTCTCGCCGACCGAGAGCGGGAGGGAGATATTCCGGTCGAATTTGTATTTCCTGTACGACTCGAATTCCTCCCAGGTATCCGTGTCCGCCTTGTACTGTTTCAGAACGGCGGGAGTCGAGCCGATATCGTACCAGAACGCGCCGTTTTCGGGCGACTGCGGGACAGTAACGGAACGCGAATAGTCGATAACGTTGCCGTCCGCGTCGCAGGTGCTGCAGAAGAGCGTCTGTGCGTTCGGCTCCTCGCCCTCAGAGGTCACCGTCGTCCCGGCGTCTATATCGCCCCACTCCGGTACGCCGCCGTCATGGACGGTCGCGGCGTTCACATATTTCCCGTCCGGGAAGATCAGAAGATACGAACCCATCGTGACGAGCGTTTTTCTCCCCGCGGTAAGGCCGACGTCCACGACCTTGTCTCCTACGACGACGCTCGAACCGCGCGTGACGGCGGGCTCGCCGAGAGCGACTCCGATTCCGGTTATCTCGCCCTCTCCGCGGAGCGATACCGTCCCGCGCCGTCCTCTGACGGAAACGGTCGGGTACCCTTCGCCCGTCATATTCTCCATATCCGCCCACTTTCCGTCCGCGATCACGGGACGGCGGTCGATCCCGCCGAACGCGGATACCGTTTTGCGCGTTCTTTTCAGAGAGCGCAATGCGGGTAGTTTCATAAAGATCACCTCAACCGAAATTTACTTTGGAATTCTTAGGCGTTTTCGTTCTGTTGACGTGATCGGCAAATGCCGAATATACGCTGTTGAACGACGCCGTCGAGTTGGCGTAAGAGTCGAACTCTCCGTTCGTGAAGTCGATCTTTGCCAACAGCCAGAAGACGTACGCGTCGGCGTACGGCGGCGGAGCGAAAAGAGCGTCCGTCGGCGTCAGCGGCTCCCCCGTCGGGACAGGCTCTTCCCACCCGTCGTGGGTATCGGCGATCTCGTTCTTTATCATCGCCTCGAGCGCCGAGAGCCAGCGGATCTTTTCCGCCTCCGGTACCGCGTTCGGTTTCAGCGCGTCGGCTCGCGTAATTATTTGTTGCACCGTCATGGCGTTTTCCTTCCCTTGCTGCGGTTATTTTCTTGCCGCGATCTCGAAATCCGTCGCTTCCTCCTCCGCTCTCTCCGACGTCGCGATTACTTCCGCGACGGACTCGGGAACGGTGACGGGCACGCCGCGTTTGATGAGGAACGTGCGCTCGTTGACCGATACGAAAACGTCGCTCTGTTCGTCCTTCGATCTCGGCAGACGGATAGTTACTTTCTTTTCTTCTTCGGGTATCTTTACTGCTGCCATTTTTACTCCTTTCCGCCCGCGCTGCGGGCGTTGCCTTTTCTCTTCTCTCTT
>JAFWPR010000166.1 GCA_017545225.1 Clostridia bacterium | reverse complement strand
GCCGACAACCTCAAGAACATGATCACCCGCGCGGCTCAGAAGGACGGCGCTATCCACGTCGTTGCGGCTTCCGACGGTCCGATGCAGCAGACCCGCGAGCACATCCTGCTCGCCCGTCAGGTCGGCGTTCCCGCAATCGTCGTTTACATGAACAAGACCGACCTCGTCGACGACGAGGAGCTCCTTGAGCTGGTCGAGATGGAAGTCCGTGACCTCCTCAACGAGTACGACTTCCCGGGCGACGACATTCCGATCATCCGCGGTTCCGCGAGAGTTGCTCTCGAGTCCACCAGCACCGATCCGAACGCTCCCGAGTACGCTTCCATCCACGAGCTCATGAAGGCTGTCGACGAGTACATCCCGACTCCCGACAGAAAGGCTGACCTGCCCTTCCTGATGCCTGTTGAGGACGTCTTCTCCATCACCGGCCGCGGCACCGTCGCTACGGGCAGAGTTGAGCGCGGTACCGTCAAGATGGGCGACACCGTCGAGATCATCGGTCTGACCGACGAGAGAAAGACCACCGTCATCACCGGCGTCGAAATGTTCCGTAAACTCCTTGATTCCGCTGAAGCAGGCGACAACGTCGGTCTTCTTCTCCGCGGTATCGACAAGAAGGCTATCGAGAGAGGACAGGTCCTCTGCAAGCCCGGAACGATCCATCCTTACACCAAGTTCACCGGTCAGGTTTACGTTCTGACTGAAAAAGAGGGCGGCAGACAGAAGCCGTTCTTCGCGGGCTACCGTCCGCAGTTCTACTTCAGAACGACCGACGTTACCGGCACCATCGGCCTTCCCGCTGACGTCGAGATGTGCCGTCCCGGCGACCACGTCGACATGAACGTTGAACTTATCACCCCCATCGCTATCGAGAAGGGTCTCCGTTTCGCTATCCGTGAGGGCGGCAGAACGGTCGGTTCCGGCGTCGTTTCCGACGTTCAGGACTAATTAACCGAGCATTTGCGGCGGCAGCGTGCTGCCGCCGCAAACAATTGAATATTACTTTTGGGGATTGGTGTGATTCCATACCGGCGGTACAGTCCGCGAACGCAAGTTTAACCGCTTGCGCCGAGCAGGTGAAACTCCTGCACCGACAGTTAAAGTCTGGATGGTAAAAAGTAAAGCATGAAAAATAACGGTCCCCGTATATTTATATCCGGGGACCGGTTTTTACTTTTTCTCACCTCATCCGTCTTTTCGGGTCTTTCGACCCTCAAAGCCACCTTGTCTCCCCTGCGGGGTTCGGTCAGGCGCGGCTTTGACAGCCCACCGGGCTGTCATTCACTACCGCGCCGTGCGCTTCGCTACCCTCGAGGGGAAGGCTTTCGACATCCCGACGCCCAGTCTTCGTGGCTCAATTGAGGCTTCCCCTTGAGGGGAAGCTGTCAGCGGAGCTGACTGATGAGGTGATACGGGGCAGGTTGAATTTATTGAATAATTACACCCGGGAAAGGGAAGTACTCAAATGAGCAAAACGAATTCAAAAGAGAAAATTAAGAAGATATGCGGGGCGGCGCTGTTCTGCGCGCTCGCCTATCTGTGCGTGTTCTTCTTCAGAATAAAGGTGTCGTTCCTCACGTTCGACGCCAAGGACGCCGTCCTCGCGATCGGCGGCATGATCTTCGGACCGGTCAGCGCGCTTCTGACGTCGCTCGCCGTCTCGGTCCTCGAAATGATAACGGTAAGCGACACGGGCTTTTACGGTCTCGTCATGAACTTCGCGTCGAGCGCGTCGTTCGCGTTCTTCGCGTCCCTCGTCTACCGCTGGCGGCGCAATTACGCCGGCGCGGTCACTGGCCTGCTGACCGGGGTCTGCTCGATGACGGCGATAATGATGGGCGCGAATCTCGCCCTGACGCCGTTCTACCTGCGCTCGTTCATGCCCGACGCCGACGTCGCGTACGTCGCGTCGATGATCCCGACGCTCCTGTTGCCGTTCAACCTGACGAAAGCGATCCTCAACGCGGGGCTCTCGCTGCTCCTTTACAAGCCGGTCTCGACGGCGCTGCGAAAGGCGAAGCTGACGCCACCCGCCGAGGGCTCGAAGCCGCGCGCGCTCTACACCGTGATCTCCACCGTCGCGGCGCTTCTGATCATCGCCGCCGCAGTACTATACTTCATCTTTGTGCTCAACGGGAAGTTTACCCTTACCCGGTAATATTGACACCCCGTGCGCAGTATGATATAATCAATGCACAAACCCGGACCCCGATATAAGAAAGGAAGGGTATGAAATGAAAAAGATATTATCCCTGATACTCGCCGCCGCGTTCGTCTTCGCGCTCGCGTTTTCCTTCAGCAGCTGCAACCTGCTGAAACCGAAGACTCCGTCGGAGAGATTCATCGAGGCGAGAGACAACATAGGGCTTGAAGCGCGCGTCGGTCCTCTTGAAAAGAAGTACGAGATCGACGACGTGAACTACGCCGACCTGACGGTCGACGTTGAAGCGCCTCAGATCATAGGCGACGAAAAAGTCACGCTCACGCTGAAAGGCGGCGCCGACGCGGACGCCGGCAACCTGTCCGCCGAACTCGGCGCGAGATACAGAGCTTCCGAGATCAAAATGAAAGCGGAGATCGAAGGCCGCGAGACTATCTTTATCTCGTTCCCCGGAATGAGCGACAAGGTCGTGTTCGGGAAACTCTCCGAGCTCGCCGAGTTCGCGGGCGGCGCCGCGGGTTCGCTTGTCGGCGGCGGCTCTTTCTCGATCGACTCGCTCCTTGACAAAGACAAGGGCGTCAAGAACAAGATCGAAAACCTGATCGACGAGATCGTCGACAAGTACGTCACCGACGAGTCGGTAATCGTAGAGACTGAAGACGTCGAAGTTCTCGGAGAGACCGTCAAAGGCGCCGAGAAACTCAGCGTTTCGCTCAACGCGGAGCAGCTGAAAGAGATCGAAGACAAGGTCAAGGACGCTCTCGGCGATATCTACGACGTCGACGATCTCGATATCGGCGACGACGCCTCGGCGAAGATGACCCTTTGGGTCGCGCGCGGTTCTACCGTCCGCGCAGAATTGATCCTTACCGATTCCTCGAACGAGGCGAAAGCCGTTTACGAGATGAGATCCGAATCGGGCAAGGTCAGGGCGAACCTCGATATCACCGCGTCCGAGGACGGTTCCGTCACGACGGTGATCCCGTTCAGGTACGAACACGAGGAAGAGAGAGGACGCTACGAGGGGAAATTCGGCATTGACAACGACAAACTCGTCGTTCCCGATTATTCCGATTACGATATCGACGAGACCTCGGTCTCCGTTGAGTTCGAGGGAACCGCTTCCTCCGGCTCCGCCGATATGACGTATACGGTCAAGATGGGCGCCGGCGGCACGACGGTCAAAGTTCCCGTAAACGTCAAGATCTCGAAGGCCGGCGGCAGCGCCGACAATATTGAAGTCACCGTTGATTCTCAGGTCATCGGAGTCAAACTGGCGGTAAAGGGCGTCGTGTCTCACAGCGCGGTCCGCACCGACCGGTACGATCTCGGCAGAGCTATCGAACTCAAGGAAGACCTGTCCGAGGAAGACGCGGAGAAACTCGACGAACTCGGCGAGGAACTCTCGGGCAAGATCGGCGACTTTGCGGATCTGATCCAGACCGTCGCCAACAATATCTCAGGCGGATACGGTCTTGATTACGACGATTACGACGACTATGACGATTACGACGACGATTGGGACTACGACGATGACGACTACTGGGACGACGAGGACGAAGACTACTGGGACGACGAGGATGAAGACGACGAAAGCGGATTCGACCTCGGAGGTTTCTTCGGCGGATAAGACTGAAACGGTCGGCGCGGCAAATGCCGCGCCGATTTTTTCTTACCGTTGATTTTTCCGCTCTCGTTCTGTATAATGAGAATCGGTAAAACCGCGAAAAGGAGTTTATTGAGATGAAAAAGATCGCAAAGGCGGCGCTGTCGGCTCTCACGGCCTTGTTCCTGCTCGCGGGAACGGTCTCGACCCTCGTCGGATGCTTCGGGTCGCCGAATATCACGCCGCGCGACAGATATATCGACGCCCGGAACGGATTCGTCGACGCCCTCCGACGCGGCCCGTGGCGACTGATCCCCCGGATCGAGGGCGCCGAAGGAACGAAGACCGCTGTCACGGCGGATCCGGGAGAGGACGCCGAACCTTTGCTGCTGAACGTTTACCGAGCCGAAAAAGGCGACGACGTGCGCGTGCTCTGGGAGGCGGTATTCGGGGACGAGTCGTTTTCGTGGTGTTCGGAGCGTCTGGACGGAGAGTTCTACGGGTCTTATCCCGGATCGACCGACGGATATCTGCTCATGGACGGGGATTTAAAAGAGACCCTCTCGTCGATCGAAAATCTTTACCGCGTCACCTCGGACGGGCTGATCCGTCTGACGGACGAATACGCGGCTCCCGAGAGGATCACGACGGCGAAAGAGCAGATCGAGATCGACGGGAAGACCGTCGCCGCGGACAAATACGTCCTTACGCTCGAGCGCGCCGTTCTTGAAGAGATCCGCGACAGTCTCGTTCCGAAAGACGTGTTCGACCGGATCGCCGCCGCGGACGAAGAGCTTGACGAGGTCATAGACCGCGTCGAAGAGATCGAAGAGCTCGACCTCAAAGAGGATTCGAAACTCATCCTTTCGTTCTGGCAGGCGAGGGGCGCGACGGTTAAGGCGGAGATCGCCGCGACCGAAGAGGGGGGAGCGGTAACGCTGAGCGCCCTCGTAAGCTCGGACGCCGACTCCGTCAGGATCGACTTTTTCCTCTCCGCAGAGGAGGACGGAAAACTCACTTTCGGGCTGCCCGCTTCTGTTTCCTACACGGAAAAGGACGGAAAGTTCGACTGGCGGTTCTCGGTCGACGCCGAGAACGCCGTCATCCCCGAGACCGACAATATCGGAGTATACGGCGGAGGGGAGAACTATATGCCGGAATTTTCCGGGATCTCCCTGAGGGCGTCGGGGACTTACGGCGACGGTTCGCTCGACGGAGGCCTGACGGCGGAGATCGAATTCGCGGGAGGAGAGCTGACTCAGTCTTTCGGCATTCGCTGTAAGGCGGAGAGGGAAACGCCGAGAGGTCCGGTCACGTTTGAGATAACGCCGGGACCGGAGCTCGGGGGAGACGTGAAGATCACCGGGAAGACGGAGGCAGCCGACTACGCCCCCGGGGAATACGACCCGAAGGACGCTATCCGGTATTCGGAGGCCGAAGGCGAGGACAAAGAGCGTTTCGACAAGTTCACCGAAGAGCTGACCGACGCGCTGTCCCGGTTCGGGGACGCGCTTTCGGGCGGACTCGGATCCGGTTTTTATCCGTACGGGGACGAATATATGCCTTTCGACCTGTACCTCTCGGGCGGAGAAAACGAATTTTACGCTTTGAACAATTATATGAGCGGATATTACATAAAGGATCTCGCTATGACTCTGGAGGACGGAGTCGCGACGGTCGAAACTCCCGACGGTACGCTGGTCCTCGATCTTGAGTTGAGGCCGGAGACCGTAAAGATCGGAGACGGGACCTTCACGTGCGAATACAGCGACATGGACGACTGCGTTTTCGCAAGCGCCCGAAGGGAGGGCGAGGACGGCCTTTACTCGCCGTCGTATTCGGTCGCGCTGTACGACGACCCAGATATGGCGGATCTGACGGGAGCGTCTTTCAATATCTGGTTCGATTTTGAAAGGGAAGACGACGTTTTCATCTGCCATTTTCCCGACGGGGATCTGACTTTCACGTATCACGACGGGGACGGGACCGTCCTGATCGGCGGAGTGGAATTCGAAGCGTCCGTTTACGGCTACGGCGGGTCCGATTGACAACGATTCGCGTGATATGTTACAATGTTACCGGCGCGGAAACGCGCCGGTAATCTATTTTTCGGAGCATATTATGATATTTGATTCGCTTCGCGCTCTCGTTCTCAGGACGAGGAGCTACAGATCATACGACAAGTCGCGTCCCGCGGAGGAGGATCTTCTGCGCGAGCTCGTCGACACTGCTCGCCTTTGTTCTTCGGCGGGCAATCTTCAGCCCCTGAAGTACCGTCTTTGCACGGCGTCCGACGAGGTCGAGGGACTGACATCGCTGACGAAGTGGGCGGCTTATCTCAAGGATATAACTCTCCCGCCGGACGGCCACCACCCGACGGCGTATATAGTGATCTGCCACGATACGGACGTCTGTCCCGTGTCGCCGATGTCGATGGTCGACGTCGGGATCGCCGCCGAAGCGATCGCGCTCGGCGCGACGGAGACGGGTTACGGCAGCTGCATGATCGGCTCGTTCGACAAGAGCGGCGTATCGGCGTTTCTGTCGATCCCGAAGAATCTCACTCCGGTCCTGATAATGGCGCTCGGCACGCCGGACGAATCGGTGCTGATCTCCGCGGTGGTCCGCGGCGACACGAAATATTTCCGCGACGACGCGGGGCTCCACTTCGTTCCGAAGCGCGAGCTTGAGGACGTGATCGTAAATTGACGGTTTCGGTCATCCTTTTCGTTTTATACCTCGCGGCGGGCGTCGCGTTCGCCGTGTGGGGGATCCGCATGGGCGGCAGAAAAACGGTGATTTATCCGATAGTCGAGGGCGCGCTGTCCGTTCTCGGTATCGCCGCGGCGCCGGTTCTTTATTTCACGTTCGGCAGACTGCCGGGAGCGGCGATCGAAAACGCAGAATACCTCGAGTGGGCGTCGGAGGCGTACTCCGTTTACGCAAAGGCGGTCGCGATCGTCTGGGCTGTCGTCGCGGTGATCGGCGGACTGCGTCTGCTCGTCCGGTTTGCCGAAAAGAAAAAGCCCGGAGTCTGGGGCACGGCTCTCGAGCTGGCGGCGCCTTTCATCGGCGCGGCTGTCGTCTTTGCCGTCGCGATCGCGGCGCGCGCGATGTTCTCGGATCTTTCGCCGGCTTTCGGCTTTGAAATAACCGCTTTCGCTCTTTCCGCGGCGTTCGGGCTTCGCTTTCTGCTCGCCCTTACCGCGCTGATCGGAAAGAGGGAAGAGAAAAAGCAGGGATAATAATATGAAAAACAGGTATTTGACTGCGCTGTTCGTTCTCATCGCCGCGATCCTCGTCTTCGCGGCGCTTCCGGCGTCCGCGCTCGGAGAGACGGTCGACCTCAGTTACGTGAGGCAGAACGAATCGGGAGAGGGTTACCGCTGGGACAATATCAACGACGTCCTTTACCTCACCGGTATAAATCTTTCGACGTCGTCCGACTTCGGGATCAAGCTTCCCGCGGGCGCGACCGTCGTCGTGGAGGGCGACTGCCGCGTGACGGCGAACAGATACGCGATCTCCTGCCTCGGTTCGGTGACGTTCAAGGGAACGGGAAAACTCACTGCCGAAGGCGGCGAGTGCGCGATGTACTTTTACGGCACGAACAGGGATCACAAGATCCTCTTCTTAGGAGGCGATTACGCGCTGAAGGGAGAGGAGCAGGCGATCAGATCCGACGGAGCGGAACTCTCGTTCTGCGGCGGGAAGCTCTCGCTTGAGGGGAAGACCTCGGCGCAGGGGATCGACGTAACCGTCTCGGGATGCGAAATTGAGGCGAAGGGCGCGATCCGGGCCTCTCATCTTCTCTCCGTGAACGGAGCAAAAGTTTCGGCATTTGCCGAAAACGGACCCGCCCTCGTCTCGGACGGAAGGATCTCCCTCGAGAACGTGCGAACGGAAACCGGCGCCGACGCGGACTCTCTTTCCGCGGCGGACGAATACGGGGGCGAGAGCGCGGTGCGACTCACCTCGACGTACAGGCGCGTCAGGACGAGCGTCCTGTTCGGAGAGGGCACGCCCGGCTGGGTCGATACGCTCGTCTTCATCGCCGCGGGCGTCGGAGTGGCGGCGGCGCTGACCGTTCCGTTCATAATAAAAGCGAACAAAAAGAAAAAACTCAGGGAAAAACTCAGGGAAGAATAAGATACGGATCTGCGTTAAAGAAATGAGGTTGTTATGATCAAACGGTTGATATCGCTCGTTCTCGCGTCGCTTTTCCTCGTCGGGATCATATCCCTGATCCCCGCGTACGCGGCGGGCGGGGCGGCCGAGCTGCCGGAAGTCCCGATCGAGGATCCCTCGACGAAGGTCTTCAAACGCACGAAGAACGAGGACAAAACGTTCCGGATCACCGGGTATACCGGCAGTGCGGACGAGGTAACCGTCCCCTCAAAAATACTCAATATAGCGGTCACGGCGATAGGCGACGGCGCGTTTCGCGGTCTCCCGATCACGGGCGTCAAGGTCCCCGCCGGCGTGAAGTCGATCGGCGCGGGCGCTTTCGAGGACTGCTCGCGTCTTGAGCGGATCACGCTTTCCTCCACGGTCGCCTCGATCGGCGCGGACGCATTCAAGAACTGCTCCGTTCTTTCCGCTGTGTATTTCAACGGTACGAGAGAGCAGTGGGGAAAAGTCGCGATCGTTCCCGACGGAAACGGCGCGCTCCTCGACGCTCCCGTATGCTGTTCGGACGACGGCGGCCACCTGTTCCGACGGACCGAAGCCGCGCCGACGTGCACCGCGGGCGGATATATCGTTCTTTCCTGTGTGGAATGCGGCGAGGTCCGCACGACCCCGACCTCCGAAGCGCTCGGTCACGTATATACCGAAACGGTCGCCGCTCCGACCTGTACCGAGCCCGGATTTACGGTTCGCGTCTGCTCGAGATGCGGCGAAGAACTCGTCGATTCTTATACCGATCCGCTCGGTCACGACTTCGGTGCCGACGGGAAATCGAATAAGTGTTCCCGATGCGGCGCGGCGAACCCGGAATACTATCCGCTTTCGCACTTCACGGACGTTCCCGAGAACGCCTATTTCAGGGAGCCCGTCGACTGGGCGGTCGCGAACGGGATAACCACCGGCACCGACAAGACGCACTTCTCGCCGGACGATCCGTGCACGCGCGCTCAGGCGGTCACGTTCCTGTGGCGCGCCGCGGGCAGGCCCGAACCGAAGGAATCGAAAAATCCGTTCCGCGACGTGAAGAGCGGAGAATACTATTTCACCGCCGTTCTATGGGCGGTCGGAAAGGGAATAACTCTCGGCACGTCGGCGACGGAGTTCTCGCCGGACGACCCGTGCACCAGAGCGCAGATAGTCACTTTCCTGTGGCGCGCGGCGGGTCAGCCCGTACCGAAACGAACGAAGAACCCGTTCGGAGACGTGAAAACGGGCGACTATTATTATAAAGCAGTCCTTTGGGCGGTGGAAAATAACGTAACGACCGGGACCGATCCGACGCATTTCTCGCCGGACGAAGTCTGCACAAGAGCGCAGATCGTCACTTTCCTGCATAGAAGTGCGAACAAATAAAGCGAAACGAGACTATTATAACAAGACTGCGGAAATAATGTTCGAGGCAGGAAAGTAACGGATAAAGTTCTCTTGAAATGTCTGCTTGCTCCGCAAGCAGGATAAAGTTCTCTTGAAATGGGACCCAACCCATTTCACCCGCCTTCGGCGGGACGAGAACTTTACGGAGAGACCGCCTTCGGCGGGACGAGAACTTTACGTCGTCACGTTCCTGTTCAGATCGAAGTGATCCGCGCGGCCCGGAACAGGCGGGTCTCACGCTCCGGGTCTTCAAGCAAAGCAAAGAGGTAAAAATGAAGAAAATAACGTCAATTCTCATGATCGCCGCGACGCTCCTTTCGCTCGCGGCGGTCGGCGTATCCGCTCAGGTGTCCGACGGTCAGGATCCCTCGCCCGAAAACGTCGGCGTTGCGGCGTCAGTATCGGACGTCGCCGTCTCGTACGCGCGTCAGTTCGTCGACGGGAACGGCGTCCCGTTTCTCGCCGGAGCGGGCGTAGGCGCTCACGGCGGCCACGAGACGAGGATCGTCCGTACGCCCGGCGGCACCTATGCGACTTACATCACGAACGCGACGGGCGCGCCGGACGCCGAGCATCCGAACTGGTACAACGGCGTCGCGACGTTCGACGTCATCAAGATCACGGCGTCGGGATTCGAATCGATCTATCGGGGCGTCTACCCGCAGGCGGCGGGAAGCTGTACGCCCAATATCATGTTTGACGGCAAACGGACCGTTTACGTTACGGTCATCGCCGACGACAAGGACAGATACGCCGCAACTATGGGCACGCCCGGATTCACCAACGGCATCTGGCTCGAGGTCGTCGAGATCGATATAAATACCGATCGGGTCTCGAGACACGTCGGCCCCGCTCTGTACGATCATACGACGTCTCCTTTTTCGGACCACGGCTACGGTTACTCCCAGCCCTGTCTCGACGTTGAACACGGTAAACTTTACTGTATCACGAACGGCGGCGAGGCGCAGGATCCCGACAACACGTACGCTCATCAGGGGGGATTCATGGCGTGGTGGGTCTACGACCTGGACACGCACGAATTCGACCCCGTCTGCCATACGGTCGAGCGTTTTTCGAGACGCTGCTATATGAACGTATATCCCGACGGGGAAGGCGGATTCATTATGGTCACCGAGAGGTGCGCTCCGACGGCAGAACTCGGCAAGGCGCTCGGGTGCACGTTTTCAACGAGCGGTTATCTCTGGGACGCGCTTTACGTGATGCGCGTGCCTGATCCCTCGGTCGATTACGCCGAGGACACGACGGTCTGGGAACCGAACTACGCGGCGGGCGTCACGAACTACATCGCTTCCGCGTCCCACTACGGAACCGGCGGCTGCACGTATCTCGACGATCAGAACAGGATACACGTCATCTTTTCGCTGACTTACTATGCGACTCCGACGGTCAAAACGTCTAAGATATCCGCGGTGTACCACGCGATGTATTCGCTCTCCGGAGAAGAGCTTTACAACGAACTTATACCGTCGTCTCTTCTCGCCGGCAACCCGGGCAAGAGCCTCAGGGGTCCGAGCGGATACGCGATGACTCAGGGGCCTGACGGCGTTTACTACGTATTCCTGCTGACGGGATCGAGGACGGGCACGTCTCTTGAGATCTGGTCGGGCAGCGACGGCGTGAACTTCACTAAGATCGCGACGGATATCGCTCTGACTCTGCCTGACGGTTCCGCGATACCGAACGGAACGAAACCGATCATAGCAAACACGAGGAACGGTTCCGTCCTCGACGGCGTGATACCGATAATGTTCCACGTCGGAAGCGGCGGCGGAGACCCGTACTACTGCTTCTCCGTCAGGGTTCCGGGCGAATATCACAGGCACGTTTTTGTCGCCGCAGTCACCGAGCCGACCTGTACCGAAGGCGGATACACGACGTATACCTGCTCCTGCGGCTGCAACTACGCCGCCGATGAGACGGACCCGCTCGGCCACGACTTCGGCGCGGACGGAGAAGCGGAAAAATGTTCCCGCTGCGGCGAGGCGAACCCGGAATACTATCCGCCGTCTCACTTCACGGACGTTCCCGAGAACGCCTATTTCAGGGAGCCCGTCGACTGGGCGGTCGCGAAAGGGATCACCGCAGGGACCGACCCGACGCACTTCTCGCCCGACGATCCGTGTACCCGCGCTCAGGCGGTAACGTTCCTGTGGCGCGCGGCGGGTCAGCCGGAGCCGACGGCGTCGAATGATCCGTTCCGCGACGTAGGGAGCGGAGAATATTACTACAGGGCGGTCCTCTGGGCTGTCGAAAACGGGATAACTCTCGGTACGTCGGCGACGGAGTTCTCGCCTGACGATCCGTGCACCCGCGCGCAGATCGTAACGTTCCTGTGGCGCGCGGCGGGTCAGCCCGAGCCGACGGCATCGAATAATCCGTTCCTCGACGTGAAGAGCGGCGACTACTTCTTCGGAGCGGTCCTCCGGGCTGTCGAAAAGGGTATCACCACCGGAACAGACCCGACGCACTTCTCGCCGGACGACGTCTGCACGAGAGCGCAGATCGTCACTTTCCTGCATAGAAGTGCGAACAAATAAAGCGAAACGAGACTATTATAACAAGACTGCGGAAATAACGTTCGAGGCAGGAAAGTAACGGATAAAGTTCTCTTGAAATGGGGCCCAACCCATTTCACACGCCTTCGGCGGGACGAGAACTTTACGTCGTCACTTTCCTGCATAGAAGTGCGAACAAATAAAGCGAAACGAGACTATTATAACAAGGCTGCGGAAATAATGTTCGAGGCAGGAAAGTAACGGATAAAGTTCTCTTGAAATGGGGCCCGACCCATTTCACACGCCTTCGGCGGGACGAGAACTTTACGTCGTAACGTTCCTCTGCAGAGCAAAATAAACTCCGGGCGGGCGGATCGCCGAAACGGTCCGCCCGCCTTGACTGTTTATTCGGCGGCCTCCTGAAGAGACGGACACAGTCAATATACGGTTCGATAGTTTTTTTGCAACACTTTATTCGCGGGTTATTGATTTCCTTAGTGCAATGTGTTATAATTCCTATGAATAAACGTACGGCGGCGCCGTCGTACGCAACGCTCCGACGACGTGCGATAAAGCGATAACTGCGCTTCCGCAAAGCCGGAAAGTGAGGTAAAATATGAAGAAAACAACTGCAATCCTTATGATCATCGCGATGCTTCTTTCGATCATGACGTTCAGCGTATCCGCGGCAAACGCAGAGGGGGAGGATCCGACGCCGGAGAATATCGGCGTTCTGTATTCGTCTGCGGAGTCGGGCATCGACGTTTCGTACGTGCGTCAGTTCGTCGACGGCAACGGTACGCCGTTTCTCGCCGGCGGCGGCGTAGGCGCTCACGGCGGTCACGAGACGAGGATCGTCCGCACGCCGAACGGCACCTACGCGACTTATATCACAAACGCGACGGGCGCGCCGGACGCCGAGCATCCCAACTGGTATAACGGCGTCGTGACGTTCGACGTCATCAAGGTCACGGCGTCCGGGTTCGAGTCGATTTATCAGCGCGTCTATCCGCAGGCGGCGGGCAGCTGCACGCCTAACATAATGTTCGACGGCGACCACACCGTTTACGTTACGATAATCGCCGACGACAAGGACAGGAGTGCCGATACCAGAGGCGATACGAGTCAACCGGCTCCGAATGGTTACACCAACGGTATCTGGCTCGAGGTTATCGAGATCGACACGAACACCGACACGGTTTCATATCACGCGGGCCCGACGTTCTACGACCATACTACGACCCCGTTTGAGGACCACGGTTACGGTTATTCTCAGCCCTGTCTCGACGTCGAGCACGGCAAGCTTTACTGCATCACGAACGGCGGCGAGGCGGAAGACCCTAACTTTACGGGTTACGGAAATCAGGCAGGATATATGGCGTGGTGGGTCTACGACCTCAACACCCATACGTGGGACCCGGCGTGCCGCACGATCAAGTTCTTCTCCAGACGCTGCTATATGAACGTATACCCCGACGGCAACGGCGGCTTCACGATGGTCACCGAGAGATGCGCGCCGACCAGAGAACTCGGTCTGGCGCTGGGATGCACGTTCTCGACGAGCGGTTATCTCTGGGACGCACTTTACGTGATGCACATAGCTAATCCGCTGGACGACTGCTACATAGGTCAGAAACCGGCGGACGTTACCGGAGGCAGTACCATCTACGAGTGGGGTCCCGAGCGTGACACCGTGATCTGGGAGCCGACGTACGTTACGGGTGCAAGGAACAACAAGGCTACTGCGTCTCACTACGGTACCGCGGGATGTACCTATCTCGACGACCAGAACAAACTGCACGTTATTTATTCGCTCGAATATTACAATCCTTCTACTTCCAAAAAAATAGTTAAAGGAGCCTACCACGCTGTTTATGACCTTTTCGGGAACGAAGAGTATAACGAGCTGATCCCGACGACGCTTCTTGCCAATAACGGTACGAAGAATTACGACGGACCTAGCGGTTTTGCGATGACGCAGGGACCCGACGGAACCTATTACATATTTACCATTAAAGGATCCGGGACCGCCACGACTCTTGAGATCTGGTCCGGAACCGACGGCATCAGCTTCACGAAGAAGGCGACGAACGTCTCTCTTAAGCTGCCTAACGGAAGCGCGGTCGCGGAAGGCACGAAACCGATCATCGGCAACACAAGGAACAACTCCGTCCTCGACGGTGTGATCCCGATAATGTTCCACACCGGCGGCAGCGCAGGAGATCCGTACTACTACTTCTCCGTCAAGGTGCCGTGCATCAACCACTCTTGGGGAGACTGGACCGTGACGACTCCGCCGACGCTGACCGGGGCGGGCGAAGAGACGAGGACCTGCTCGATCTGCGGCGCTACCGAGACCCGGGCGGTCGAATCGCTCAACGGACAAATAGCCCTGTCCGCGTCTCTCTGTCTGAAGGACAGCACCGACCTCAACGTCTACGTGAACAACGTCACCGCCGAAATGGTCTCCGGCGGATACTACGTTGAGTACGGACTTGACGGCGAGGACAGAGTTCACGTTGCGTTCGGCGACGCCGAGGAGGTCTCGGAAGGAAAGTATAAATTCTCGGTCGCATCCTTCAACGCAAATCAACTTGCGATGTGTGCGCATTTCGGAGTTTACGACGCGACCGGGTCGGAATTGAAATACTTGGAGTACAGCGTCAAAGATTACTGCGATTCCGTGATCGCCGACCCGGAACAGCCTGAGGGCTTGAAGAACGTCTGCGGCGCGATGATGGCGTACGGCTATTATGCGCAGGAGCGGTTCCCGGAAGGAGCGGGCCCAGCTATCGACCCGGAACCTTACTCAGACGCGATCGATGCGGTCGAGGATCTCAGCGCAGAGGCGATGGGCGAGTATCACAGCTATGTGTCGTATGATACTCAAGTTACCGGAATCGGCGCGTCGCTCGCTCTGAAGTCAAAGACGGAGCTCAGTTTCTTCGTCAAGGGCGTCAGCGAACTTACCGGCGTTTCTGTTCTCGTTGGCGACGAGATCTGGGATAATTACGAGGTCGTGACCTCGCCGACCAAGTGCCGCGTGATCGTCAAGGGACTGCGTCCGGTCGATCTGACGTCAACGGTCTGCCTGGTCTGCGGCGAGGCGAACGTTGAATACGTGCCCATGGCCTGCGCCAAGGCGCTTGTTGCGAATGGTTCCGATTACGCCGACGTCTGCCTCGCGCTCTACCTCTACGCTATGGCGGCGATCGATTACTTACCCGCCGACTGATACGGTCCGGGAAAATTATCCGTCGAATGACGACGGAAAGGTTATGATCGCACGGGCGCTTCTTTCGAAGCGCCCGTTTTTTTTCTTTTTTCAAAATCTTTTTGCGGTTTTTACAAAAAGGGCAGGTTCGATGATCGCAATCATCTCGCAATAATAATAAAATAATAATGAAAAAGTAAGAAAAAATTTAAAATTTAATTGCTTTATTGCGTACGTTGTGGTATAATCAAAGCATCAAAACTGGGTCATTCTACCCGTTTTTTTGGCATCTGACGCGTAGCTGCCAAAAAATAAAGGCAGAAACCACCCACGACTGTTATTCGGAGGTGATCGGAAAACAAGTGCAAAGCGTTACGTTCCTCCCGGGCTTGCTGCCCGAAAAAAATGCCGACGTCTTGTATGACGGCAAATTAAACACAAGGAGAACATAGGATGAATTTGAAAAAGTTGTTGGCCGTTGTGCTGACACTCTGCATGCTTGTTGCGATCGTTCCGATCGTTGCGCATGCCGACGGAGACGGCGATATCGAGTGTACCGGCGCCCTCGTTCTGAGTGACAGTATCGACATCAAGATCTACGTGAACGGAGTGTCGGACCCGTCGGGTTACTCCGTCAAGTATGATGACGGCGAAACCACTACCGAAAAGGCTCTCTCCGAGGGCACTCAGGTTGCTGACGGTAAGTACGGTTTCACCGTGGCTTCGTTCCCTGCCAACCAGATGACCAGGGAAGTTACTTTCCAGGTCCTCAACGGTTCTGAAGTGGTTGAAGAACTTCCCTTCAGCATCAAGGCATACGTCGAAGCCGCAAGAGAGACTCGCTCCGACGACGAACTTCTGATGGATCTCTGCGACGCCCTTATGACCTACGGCTACTATGCTCAGGAGACATTCCCGGCGACCGCAAGCGATCCCATCACTGAAGACGATTGTCGTGAAGGACTCGGCTGGGTCGAAGACTTCGAGGCAAACCTTGAAGCTTATACCCCGAGCATTAGCGTTGCGGATCCCGTTAAGGGCGCCAGCGCGTCTCTTGCTCTCGAGTCCTGGACGGAACTCAACATCTTCCTTAAGGGCACCGAGACCGCTGACGGCGTCACGGTCACTCTGATCGACCCCGAAACGGAAGAAGAGACCGAATGGACCAATATCGCGGTCGCGAAAGCGGGCAAGGACAAGTGCCGTGTGAAGATCAAAGGTCTCCGCACCCTCGATATGATGAGTCTGGTCAGACTTGAGTACGGCGATACGGAGATTTGGTATTCCCCTATGTCGTACGTCAAGTATCAGGTAGAACACGAGTCTAAGTTCACCAACGTAAGCAAAGCGTTCTACATCTACTGCAACCTTGCAAGACAGTATTTCAGCGAGCCGATCGTTGAAGATCCGATGCCCGAAGAGATCGAAGATCGTTACGCGGAGCTTCAGTGCGTCGCGCACGGCGATCTGAACCTCGTTTTCGGATTCAGCGGAACGATTTGTCCCGAGACTCCGTCCGAGAAGCCTGTCGGCGAGAGAGGACTTGAAATTGTTCTGAGCGAAGTTTTCGGATATCCTGCAACGATGACGGATGCAGAACTCAGCAGAGTCAGAAGCGATTACGGCGGGCTCGGCGACGGACAGTTCTCGGGAACGCACGACGTCGAAGTCACCTTCACGAATCCCGAACTCGGCACGACGTACGTAGCGTCTTTCGATCTTGCCATTAACAAATGTGTGGCCGGTTCGTACTGCGGCGCTATCGTAGATCGCGGCTTCCTGAGCGTCTGCCCGGACGAGTGGCCGGATGACCTTGCCGCCGCGAGAAACGTGATAGACAAGAACCACAACGTCGGCAATCCGGACTTCTGGAACAGCAACGACGTCAAGCTGATCGACGCCGACGAGTACACCCTCGAAGTTGTCGAAGCATGGTTCCGCGAAGTGACCGGACTTACCGGCGACGAATGGACGTTCTTCATCGATGACTTTGACGCGGATCAGGGTATCGACGGCGACGCTGTCCATATCGGTCTCAGATGCGACGACGTGAACGGCGAAGGCAGAACGTTCATCATCGCCTGCCACGCGAAACTGCAGCTTGGTCAGGAAGAACCCGAACCGGAGCAGCCGATGGTTGTGACCTGGGTCGACGAAGCTCCCGATTTCACGGCTCCCATCAGCGCTGATGCGTGGGGCCCGGTTGCTCAGTACATCAAGGACGGATACGTCAACAACGTTATCCACAACTACAACGCGACCTGCGAGAACGTCACCGGCGAGATGTACTATGCTTATGACAACGACTACGTTTACATAGGTATGGTTTCTCCCGACGCTGACGTAGCGGGCAGCGACGGCTGGTGGGACGGCGAAGGTCTCCAGATGAAGATCTACAAAGACGACGCGAACGATGCGAACGCAGTCAACTTTGCAGTGACTCTTGCCGGCGACGGTGCGACTGTCGAATACGGCAACACCGTCGGCGCGGGCGTAGAAGGCAACATCGTAGTTGCCGACGGAAACCTGAACGTGATGGCGAAGATCCCCGTGGCGGATCTCGGACTTACTGCCGACGATATCGCAGAGGGAACCGAACTCGGTATCACCTTCATCAGAATTTCCGGGACCTCCGATAACGGCTATGCGGGCTGGCTCGCATACGGCGCGTTCTTCGGACCGAACGACGAGAAAAACCCCGGACTTACCGAGACCGGTGTCATCACCCTCGGTGAGAAACCCGAAATTGAAGATCCGATGCCTGCAGCGATTGCAGACAAACTGGAAGAACTCGAATGCATCGCGCACGGCAAACTCGACCTGACGTTCGGAACCGGCGGCACGCTCGAGCACATCAACGAAGTCCTTACGGGAATCTTCGGATATC